>NZ_JBTHHI010000003.1:0-123956 GCF_054353835.1 Mycoplasma sp. 5912
CAAACTCTCGAAAAAATTGACTGTCATGTTTTATATCTAGTTTTCAAAGAACTTTAAAAGCATCTAAATGCTTCGTTATTTATTATATCACAATATTTCATATTTCAAAATATTTTTTTTTGATAATGTAATTTAGATAAAATTTGCAATACTTAATTTATCTTATCATAATATTTATTAATTACTAATAATTTTTGATATTTTAATAAAAAAATCGCTTTTATAAGCGATTTTTATGTTTATTTTTTGTTCTTGCGACGTTTAAGATGGAAGATTAATCCTAAAATTGCTGCTAATGATGCTAACACAGCGATAACAACTCCTGCAATTACTCCACCATTGCTCTTAGGTTGAGGTTTTGTTTGCTCTGGTTTTACATTTTGCTGTCTAGAAACTTCAGTTTCAACTTCTTTTTTAAGTGTTTCAAGGTTAGCAATTTTTTCTAAACTATATGAACCTGATTTTAATGTATTAAGTCTGTTTTGGTAGTCTGCTTTTTTGTTATCTGTATCAGGAAGTTTGTTAATTTCTTCTTGTGCTTGACTAACAGCATTATTCAATGCTTCTGTCATTTTTCCTTGAGCAACACTACTATTATCTAATTCATCATTTAAATCTGATTCTAATACATTGTAATCTTTACTTGATACCTTAGCGAGTTGGGCTTGATATTTACTTCTTTGCACATCTGAAATACTTGGATCAGATAATCAGGTTGCTAATGTTTGTTCTTGTTTTTTAATCTTATCAAGTTGTTGTTCTTGTGCCTTTTGCTCTGAAAGCTTAGTTTCGGCTTGAGGATCTACTTTCAATACATCTGCTTTAACATCAGTGTAAACTAATAATTTTGCATCGTTATCAAGATTATCTAATTCGGATTTGGCTGCAATTTTATCATCACCTTTTAATGCATTTACTCATGATGTAAGTTTATTCAAGGTTGCTTGATATTGGTCTTTAGCTTGTTGTTGGTCTACAGAAGCTTTTAAATCAGCGTTTTCGTTTAATAATTTGTCTTTAAGTGTTTGATAATCAGCAAGTTTTGCATCTGATTTAGCATTTAATGCTGCTAATGCATCTAAGTAACTGCTTTGTTTTGCTTTAGGTAAGTTTCTGATTTGCGCATCGAGAGCAATCTTAAATTCAGCAAAACTCTTAGCATCGGCTGCGGCTTTAGCTGCTTGATCACTATCTGCAACTTGTTTTTGTAATCCTGAAATTTCAGAATATATTTTTGCTTTAAGGCTATCAAATTGTTGTTGGGTAGCATTTGGTCCTAATGCATCCATTTGTGATATATATTCAACTTGCTTAGAAGCATCAATAAATGAAATAATATGCATTAAATCAGCACGATTTGCTTGATAACTTTGATCTTCTAATAACTTTTGCACTGCTGGAATTTCTTTTAATTTATTTTCTAAATTATCTAATGCTACAGTTTGTTTTGCTTTTAGTAATTTACTATCAGTAAGCATTGCTCTAAGATCTGTCTGTTTATCAGCAGGAAGGATGTTGATTAAATCATTGATGTTATTTAAAGCATCGGTGTATGATTGAGCTTTTTGCTCTTGAGCTATTTTTGCTTTAACAAGAGAGTTTTGACTAAGTTCGTTATATAAATTATTTACATAATCAACTTGTGGGTTAGTATTTGAATAAATTTTATTTAATTTATCCAAGTTTTCTTTATTAGTTGGACTGTCATTTTTTTGCAAGTATTTGCTAATTGCATCATAAATTAATTTGCTGTCTTGTGCAACTGCTAAATCCACATTATCAAATAACAACTTGTCTTTAAACGCTTTTAAATCTGCTAATTGACTTGGATCTTTAAATTCATTAAGTTGTTTATAGTAATTAAATTGTAAATCAGGTGCTAAGGTTGCAATCATTTTTACAAGTTGATCCTTAAGAATATCAAAACTTGCTTTTGCATCTATATCTTTAAGTTCAGGTTTTAAAGTAAATATTTCTTTCTTAAGAGCATCAAGTTGTTCAGTTGTAGCTGCTGCATTAACCTTATTTATCAAATCTTGTTGATTGCTTTGATCAAGACTCTTAATTAAATCTAATAATCTTGGTTTTTGTGCATCTGCATCGACTGCATCAATATATTGTTGTGCATTTGAACCTAATACTGCTTTTTTAAGGTCTGTTAATTGTTTGAATTTTGGATCAAGTAACTCTTCTTGTGCTTTTGCTGCTAATTTTAATTGGTCATTTAAACCTGAAACCATATCATTAAATTTAGCTCTTGCTTTTCTTACTTGTCTATCTTCGAATCCTGTTTTAATATCAGAGAATTTAGTTAAGATTTCATCTTTTAATCCAGTAAGTTTATCCACATCATTTGCATATAGTTTTGCAAGTTGTTGGTAATTTACAAACACTGGTGAATCTTTTAATGGATTTAAATCAAAGATTGTTACTAAATCATCTGTTAATTTATCTATCTTTTTCTTTGTTTGATTTTGTGCTTGTAGTTTTGTATATGTATCAGTTAGACTTGGACGAATTGTAACCATTTTTTGATAAATTTCGTCCAACTTAGCATTTGCTTGATCATCCATACCATATACATTGATGTCGTTTAATGATGAAATAATATCTGCTTGATTGCTTTGTGGTAATGATTGAGCAAGTTCTAATAAAACATCTTTTCTAGTTTTAAGTTGCTCAATTAACGCATCTAAGTTTGCTTTTTCTTCTGGAACAAATGAATTATAAAGGTTTTCATATGCTTTGACTTTATCAGTAACTGGATTTAATCTTTCTTGATAATCAGCTGCTAGTTTTGGTGGAAGCAATGAAATGTATTTATTCAATTTATCAACTGTTTGGTTATATGCATCTAGTTTGCTTTGTGCATCAAGTTTTTCTTTTAATTTTGGATTATTTGCTAATAATGAATTTTCAATTGCATCAAGGTTTAATGATACCCCTTTTATTCCATAAGAATTTAAACGAGTTAGAAAATCATTTTGCTCTTGGGTTGGTAAAAATTCAGCTAACTTCTTAAGTTCATCAATTTTTGCTTTTGTTGCAGCATCTGGAGTAGTTTCTACTGGTGCTAAATCTAATATTAATTCATTACTTAATGCATTTAATACACCTAATGAATTTGCATCATTAACTTTTTTAATAAATGCTTCTTTAGTAGTAGCATCAGTAATAACTTGCGCTTGTGATGTTAATTTTTCTTTTGTTTTAACAATTTGTGCATCTAAAGCAATTTGTGCATTTTGTGCATCGGTGATTGCTTGCACTAACTTTTGAACATCCAAGACACTTTGCACATCAGATAATTGTTTAGTTAAATCTGCTTTTACACCAGCATCAGTGATATTTGCTAATGCATCTTTTGCTTGTTGTTTAAGATTATTTAATGATTTTTCATCCTGATCAACAATTGCGCTTCTTAAATCAGATAATAATGATCTTAATTCATCATCTGAAATATTTGCTTTATTTGCTTTTGTTTTCAAATCATTTAAAAGACTTTGATCAACACCTGAAATGCTTGATAAATTATTAAGCATACTTTTTACTTCTGCTTTTGCTACATCAGAATTTGTTAATGCTAAAGCATTTGTTGCATCATCAAGTTCTTTTTGTGCATCTGTAATTTGTTTATCAGCAACATCATTTGTAAAAGCACGTTGTTTATATAAATCAGCTAATGCATTGTATTTTGATGTATATGTGCTATATGAATCGATAGTATACACACCATTTTCATTTGATACTTTAGATTTTTGTAACTGTGCAACTGCAGCATTTTGTTTATCAATATTTGCTTGAACTTGTGCTATAGCAGCATCTATTGCAGCTTTAGAAGCATCAATAGTTGCTGAATCTGCATTTGGATTAGAAGCAATATTTCTTTGATCAGAAATTATTTTATTAAGTTGATTATATAATGATGGATAACTTTGATGGTATCCTAATGCTATATCAGTTAATTTGTCTGCTTCTTTAACAAAGTCTTGATATTTAGCACCACGTTCTGTTAATTGTGATTTAACCGAATCCATTAATGCACGAAACTCTTTGTTAATTGCTATTAAGTCAGTAACCTTGGTATCAGGCGAATTAACTTTATCTTTATTTGCTTCAACAAAATCTGCTAACTTAGCATATGCTTGTGGGTTGTAGTGGGTTAATTGTGCTTTGATATCTTCAAATGTATCAAAATCTCTTTTTACTAAATCACGAGCAAATACAGATGGTTTTAATGAATCTTGTGCTGTTTTTACATTTGCTAATAATTGATTATATGTTGGTTCAGTTAGACTATTAGGATCTGCAACGGCATTTTGCAATGCTGTCACTGCATCTTGGTATTGTTCATATGATTGATCAGTATATTGGTTATCAGCATTGCTGATTACATTCGCTGAAGCACTAGCAACTTGATCTGGTGTTAAAGTAACTTTTGCATATTTAATAACATTTTGCATACTAAAGTATACTGTATCAACTAGTTCTTGGGTAGCAAGAAAGTCCTTGCTTACAATTTGCTTTGCTTGTGCTTTAAGTTCATTGTATCTGTCTTGATCTTCTTTGCTTCATTGACTTATGTAATCTGGGTCTTTTGTGATTAAAGCACTTAATTGAGTTTTATCAGTTGCATTAAGTTGTTTATTATGGAATCCGAATAACTCAGTGATTTTAGGAACAGTTTTTCCTCATGTAATCTGAATACCAGTAACATATATATCACGAGGAATGGTAAATGATGTATCACTACGAGATAATTCACCTAGTTTTTTATATTTTAATGTGTTATCTTTTGTATCAAAATATTGTGCAGATACACTAACATCTGGATAACTTGTATCAGTGATAATTCTTAAATCAAGATTATCAAAGTAACCTTTTTCATTTCGATAAAGAATTTGTGAATTAGGGTTTTTTGGTTGATAGAAAGTTGTTGCATCACGATCAATCATCTTTTCTGGACTATGAGCATCATCGATTCCAACCGCAGATACAGCTTCACTTGAATCTTTTGGTGTTAATCCAGTGGTATCGAAACGATCATCATCATTAACTGTATATACCACAGGTGTAACTTTTGCTTTTAAATTAGTAAATGATAAATTAACATTACTTCTACCTGTATTTATTACACGAACAAATCTTGCATTTTTAGCAACAGATACATCAGTATTGTCTGCATTAATTGCTACATCAGTTCAGTGGAAACCATCTAGTGAATATTGAACTTTAATATCTTTTAGTGAATCAGTATTCATAGTTTTTGAATTTTCAGTAGTCCCTGAAGCTTGTTCATCTGCTGCTTGTTTTGCTTTTGAAGTAGATGAAGCAGCAGGTGCAGGTGATTGTGAATTTTGTTCTCCACCAGAACTACTTTCTTCGGACGAAACAACATTTTTATGGCTTGTTTGATCAGCAACACTAAATGTTCTAGAAAGACTAGTCAATTTATAAACAGAATTAAAGTCTATACCTACTGAATCATTTGGTTTTAAATCAACAGTAACAGGAGTGTTATGTGTTCCTTCTTTATTATATAAATCAAATTCTTTTCCATCGAAACCTGTTGATAAAGAACCATTATGATTTAATAAGTATTTAGAAATATTAACACGTCTTTCGATAATATCTACTGATTTAATGTTTCAGTGTGTTAATGTGTTTGTTGGTGTTGGTTGTGGTTGAGACTGACTTGATGGTTCACTATCAGTTGCTTGTTGTGAAACAGCAACTGCTTGCGGTTGCGCAACTACATGTTCAGCAATAACTTTTAATCCTGTTCATTCTTCTTTGTAATTTGCAGTAGTTTGATTACTAGAACCAGAAGTTGTTGTTGAATGATCATTAATTGAAATAGTTACTTCCCCAGTTTGTGCATCCTTAGTGGTAGAATATCTATCAGATGGGATATTAAATACTTCATTATTAACAAGCCCTTGGATTTTAATATCAGATACTTTTGCTTGTGGATCTTGTTTTATCTTTACTTCTGCTACTTTTGCTGGACGGTTGAAATTAATTACAAAATAATCGTTATCTTGGATTGTAGTTTGTTGTGTTGAACCTGTTGTATTATGTTTAAATGATGCAAAGGTGGCATCGTTTGAATCGGTTAAATTTGATAATTTGTTATTAGTAATTGCTGAATCTAAAACAAGATTTAAACCAGTTGTCGGAAATAACTTTAAATCAGCTTCATTACTTAATGATTCAAGTTGGATATTACCGATAGTTCAACGACTTCCTTTATCGTGTGTTCCTTTAACTACTAATCTAAAGTATTGGAATGTAGCATTTCCATACACTGTTTGAATTGCAGAACCATTTAAGTGCCCGAATCCAAATTGTTTTCACTCACCAGTGCTTGGTTCACCATCTAGATACTCAACTGCAAAATCATTCATTCTATCACCTGCATTTTGATAGGTTTGGAATAAATATAGTTGGGTAATATTCATTTTTTCAGGAAGTTTAAATCCAATGCTTTGATTTGCTTGTCAACCACCTGATGGAGTTTGTAAATAAATTCCATTTGCTGTACCATTTGAATTGTCAAATAATAAATTAGTATTGTTCGCAAGTTGAAGCACTAACCCATTTGTTGCAGATGTTGAATTTTTATCATTAACATTTTCAGATGCTTGCACAAGGGTAATTTTTGAATTAGAATCAGTTGATGAAATTGATGGATTTAAATCTTGTGCATAATTAACTGTCTCATCTTTATTAACAATAAAACTTACTAGTGAAAGCATATTATCGCTAGTTGAATCATCTTGATTATTAACTATTCTAATTGCTGTTACATTTGCAATCCCGCTTTCACCTAATTCGGTTGTTCCTCATGTTGCGGTTGGATCACTTACAGAACCTGCAACTGACTGTGGATTATTAGAAGAAACTGTTAAATTAGTTATATCTATATTTTTTTCACCTTTATTTTCTTGTAAGTCTTGTCATTGATTTGGTTTATCAGATGTTTGATATTGTAATTTTAATTTAGATAATAAACGTCATTTTTCATATCACATCTTTACATATACATTATGTAAGGTTATTGGACGACTGAATTGGTATCCAAAATAATCACCCTTTTTCATTCTTTTGTATTTTCCATCGGAACTAATATCAAAAGTAAATGTTGAATCACTATTATCTGCTTCTAAATGACTTGGATCTCAGTCGGCTCTACCATCGCGACCTAGGTTAGTAAAGAATGTTTTTTGCACCGCACCTAATGATGAATTATCCGCAGTTGCTAAAACATTATTATGTAAATTAGTTAAAAAATCAGTTAAATTACTTACAAAGTTATTCAAATCTGAATCACTTATTTGAATTGCTTTTAAAGCACCCTTAATCATAGTTTTATATGTTTGTGAGCGATTGTAGACAAGTTTTGCTTCTTGGGTTAATTTACCAAATACTACAAAGTCAAAATTTTTGTAAGCAGTTGTGGCATCTAAAGCAATAATACCCGCATTAGCTAAATCATATAAAGATTGCAATCAAGGTTTTGTTTGTAAAACAAGTTGACTTTTACCAGCCGCTAAAAATACATAATTAATATCATCTACTAGTTTTGATAATTTTGCTCTTAATCCATTGATATCACTTCTTGAAACTGAATCGATTCCTCTACGAATTGAATCACCGATTCCTCCTAAATAAAAGTTAGGTGCAGAGTTTATATCAGTTGATTCAACTGGAAATCCTTTGAAGTTATAATTGAAATTTCCATTAGATAATCAGGTTCGGTTAAAGTCTCAATATAATTTATAAAAGTGAGTTGAAATATTATATAAAGCATCTGTTAATTGTGGATCATTATAACTTTGGTCTACTGCAAAGTTTAAAGCATTAAGATGGGTTCTTTGTTCAATTCTTAACGAATCTGAATCAGTTAATTTGTTATTTACTCAACGTTTTCATGCATAATCTGCAAAATCAAATAAAGTTACCTTTGAAGGTCCTTCCATTTGGTTTGGATCAATTGCGATTCCATCAATTTTAGCAAACTTATAATTGCTTTTGTTAGGATTATTATTATCACTTATATCTTGTAAGGTTTTTAATCAGAATTGGTTAATTCCTAACATCAGATAATCTAAACTACTTTCACCTTTATGTCAGTTTTGAATATAAATTATTTTTTTGTTTCCTGCAGTAAAGTTATTAGAACCATCAATATTTGGTCAATCAGTTCCAGAATCTATATATAATTGTACATTTGAATTGAATTGATCATAGTAACTTTTAAGGGATGTACTTCCATTTTTTGGATTTGAACGGTTTCGATAATCAAGATATCCAATCTTTGCATCTAAGTCATCATATCTTTTACTTTGTTCATTTCATCATTTAACTAAATCATCTAAAAATGCTTTTTGTTTATTTCCAATAGTAGTGTAATCTGATTGAGATAAAGTACCAGTAGTTGAAACTGCATCTGCAAATGGTTCATTGCTAAGTGGTGTTGCAATAACTATATCTTTAACACCAACATCTAAAAGTTGTTGTATTTTAGTTTTTAAAAGAGGTAATTTATCATTCATATTTGCAGCTGTGATTTTATCAGAACCTACAAATGGATTAATAAAATATACAAATTTCATTCCATTATCTGAAGTTGCTTTAATCAATGTTTTAATATCTTTTAATTCATCTTGGGTATATAAAGATGATCATAATGTAGTGGTTTTTAAATCAGTTTGTGGTTGGTAGTAATATCTGTTGTATTTTAAGTAACCAGCATAGTTAATTAAATCTAATTTGGATGCAAGGGTGCTAATTGATGAAGTATTTCTTAGTGACAGTCCACGTATTTCACGATCAGCTCAGTCTTTAATGGTGAAATTGCGAAGTTGGCTTCCATCAATTTGTTTAAAGATATGTCACAAAGTAGTGGCACCATAAAATGCTGCATCAGCATCTTTAGCATACAATGTAATAAAATTATTTGATGATCTTAGATAATATGCATCATTTTGACTAAATAAATCTGCAGCATTATCTGAAGAACTATCTTTTAACTCACTTGGACTAATACCAACTGTATTTAATAAGTTATCAACAGTATTATCTGAATCACCTTTAATACCAATTAAGATATTGGTTTTACCAAATAATAAATTTTTGCTACGAGTAATATTAGAAATATGTTTTGATTTTAAAAGATTTTCAAATCTTTTAATTGTAGCTTCTGATACACTATCATCATAAACGATGTTTACTGTATCAGTTAATGAATATGTATTATTTCCTCCATAATTGATTTGTTGCACACCTGGATAGACTTTGTAGTCAGGTAAAGCAACTACTGGATTGCTTGTTGGGGTGCTTGCAGGAGTTTCAGTAGCAGATTTTGCTGATGAATCACCGGCACCTGTAGCACTAATAGCAGCAAATAGTCCCAATGAACCAGCTGCTGCTAGTAATGTCTTTATTTTCTTTTTCATTTTCATATTATAAGTTTATTAAATTTTCCAAAAAAAAAAAAAAAAACGGATAAAAATAATTTTGTTTCTCCGTTTTTGTGGTAAATTGCTTTTATTTCATATTTTGATAAGAAAATATGAAATAATTAAAAATTTTGCAATAAAATATGTTGTTTTTGTTGTAATTTTCCCTTCTTTTTCTTAAATAAAATCTAAGAAAAAGAAGGATTTTTATATATTATACACTTGGTGTATTTTCTTCTTGGGTTGCTAATTTCTTAGCATCTTCTAATTTAACACTGAAAAAGCTAGTAACTCCGCGTTTTTGCATTGTTGCGCCAAATAAAGCATCTACTCTTGACATTGTTCCTGGGCGATGTGTGATAACTAAAAACTGGGTTTGTTTTTTAAGTTCTTGTAAGTATTCAGCATATCTAACCACATTTGCTTCATCTAAAGCCGCTTCTACTTCATCCAAGATACAAAGTGGTAATGGACGAGCTTTTAAAATTGCAAATAATAATGAAATTGCAATTAATGATTTTTCTCCACCTGAAAATAATTTAAGATTTTTAACAGATTTGCCTGGTGGCTGAGCAAAAATACTAATTCCGCATTCGAGAATGTTTTTCGGATCAATAAATTTAACTTCCGCACTTCCTCCACCAAACATTGATGAAAATACTTTATGCATCTCAATGTTAACATCATCTACTATGTTAGTTAAACGAGCAACAATTTTTTTATTCATTTCTGAAATCGCTTCATCACATAAACGTATTGCTTCGGTTACTTCATCACGGTTTTTGGTATTAAATTCATAACGTGATTCAACTTCTTGTAGTTGTTCAATGGCTTCTAAATTAACATTTCCAAGTTCTTGAATTTCATAACGCAGTTCCTTTACTAATTCTTCGGCAGCAACTGGTGACATATTTAATGGATAATTCTCAATTGCATATTCTAAAGTTAATGCATAATGTGAACTAAGACGTTCTTTATGTTTTTCGAGTAAGTTTTTAGATTTTTCAAATGCAGCAGTTTTTTCACGAAATGATTCATTAAGAGTCTTTTGTAATTTCGAAATTCTTTTGTATTCTTCTTCTCAACTTAGTATTTTTGCATCAAGTGCTTCTTTTATTTGTGTATTTGAACTGATATCAAATTCAAGTAGTTGCAATTGCTGTTGTAGTTGCGCAATAGTTTGTTCAGAAACATCTAATTCGCTGATTTGCTCGTTATTAGCAGATGAAATTTGTGTTTGTAATTTATAATTTTCAATTTTACCGAAAGTATCTTTAACTTGGTATGATAAATTAAGATATTGTGAGTTATAAGAAGCTTGATAAGTTTTTTGTTGTTGTAAACTTTCGTTATCTTCTAAAATAGTTTTTGTTGTTTGTGCGATAACATTTTTAATTCCTGGAATCAAGTCTTTAAGTTCTTTAATTTTTTGATCAAGACCTAAAATATCTTCGCTAGCTTCAACAGTTCCACCAACCATAACTCCACCAACACGCACGATGTCACCATCTGTGGTAACTACCATATATTTTTTTTCAATAATTGTTGATATTTCGTTGGCTGATTTAATATCAGAAACAACTAAAACATTACCTAATAAAAATTCATTTAGCACTTGATATTTGTTATCAATTTCTACCAAATCTTTAGCAACACCCACAAAACCAGGGTGATTTCGAACCACTAATAAATAATCATCACGGATAAACTTACCTTTAATTGAAGCAAGAGGAATAAATGTTGCACGACCTCCGTTATTTTTTTTAAGGAAATTAATTGCTTTAACAGCTGTATCAGAATGATCAACTACTATATGCTGTGCAGCATTTTTCAAAATTGCTTCTAGGGCAGGCAGAAATTCGTTAGGAATCTTTATTAAATCTGCTACTAGTCCTATAAATCCTTTAAGTAATGTTTTATTTTCTAAAACTGTTTTTGTTCCTTTGTATAAGTTAGTAAAATTATTTTTCTTTTCTTCAAGAATTTCAAGTTTTGAAATTAATTTAGTATATTTGTTCTCTAAATCCTTGACTTTTATATTACCATCGTTAATTTTACTTTCTAATGTAGTAATATTTTCAGTTGCATGATTTCGTTTAGTTTCCATTTCAGATAACGATTCACTTAAATAACGATATTTTTCTTGCAAAGTACGTAATTCACTTAAAATCGCTGAAATACGCTCTTTTTCATCGAAATTTCCTTGTCCACTGGCAATCATTTCACGACGAGCCCGGTCTGCAGAAATGGCTTTTTCGATATTATTAATGCGGTCTGATAAACCTTGTTTTTTACCCGAATCACTTGATAACTTACGGTTTATTTCAATAACTTCATCGCGTTTATTTTTAATTTTGATATCTAATTCCTCAAGTTGACTGTTATATTGTTTATCAGTTTCATCAACACCTGAAAGATCTTCTGTTAATGTTTTAACTAATTCACTATGTTTTTTTATTTCGTGTGCTAAATAGCCTATTTCAACACTTTTTAACTCTTCAGCCATCTTTTTGTATTTTAGCGCTTTTTCAGCATGGATGCGCAATGGAGTAAGTTGTTTTTCTAATTCCTTTATTGATACTTCAACCTTTCCTAAGGTTTCTTGGGCTCGTTCGAGTTTTTTTTCTGCTTCTGCTTTACGGAATTTATATTTAGAAACCCCGGCTGCTTCTTCAAAAATTAATCTGCGATCTTCATCAGATGAGTGTGCTATATCCGAAACGGTTCCTTGCGAAATAATCGCTAACGAACTTTTTCCTATTCCTGTTTCCATAGCAATTGCTTTAATATCTTTGTGACGGCATTTTTGGTTATTGATATAGTATTCATTTATCCCTTTACCACGCTCTAAAACACGAGTAATTGAAATAACATCTGAATCAACCGAACTAAGACGATCCTTGTTATCAAAAGTCAATGTTACTTGTGCTTTTTGCATCGGTTGCACAGTTTTTGAACCAGAAAAAATAACATCTTCCATTGAATCACCACGTAATTCTTTTGAACTTTGTTCCCCTAAAACTCAGCGGATTGCATCGTTAATATTACTTTTACCAGAACCATTGGGTCCTACAATACCTGCAACTCCACCATCAAAGTGTAATACAATTGGATCTGCAAAAGATTTAAATCCTAATGCTTCTATTTTAATTAATTTCATCATTTCCCTTCATTTTCATTTTATTTAAGGCTGCTCTTGCTGCATTTGTCGTAGCTTCTTTTTTAGAAGCACCACTTCCTATTCCGTAAATCATATCTTCGTGAACGGCTTTAGCTATAAAAAGCTTATCTTTTTCTTCAAAAATATAATGAATATTGTTTTTACTAATGCTTTGAAAATATTCTTGAAGTTGTGTTTTAGGATCCTTGTTACTTTGAAATATATGATGTCCATCTACACTTATATTGCTTGCTAGTAGGTGTTTTTGCACAAATCATCAAGCCTTTGACATCCCTTGATCTAAATAAATTGCTCCTAGAAAAGCCTCAAAAATATCAGCTTGTACTTTTGGTGAATCTAAAACATCTGTATGCATTTGTCCATTTCCAGTTTTTAAAAATTTTAAAAGTCCAATGTTTTTAGAAACTGCTCCTAAGGTTTCGGTTTGCACCGCTGATGCTCTCCAGCGCGAAAGTTCACCTTGTGATTTATTGGGAAACTTTTTATATGCATAAATTGCTATCATAAACGACAACAGCGAATCCCCTAGATATTCAAGCCTTTCATAATTTTCTAACTTAGTTTTATCATGTGTGTTATATGATTTATGAGTAGTTGCTAGTTGATAAAATTCTATATGGTTTGGTTGTATTCCGATATTAATCAAAAAATCAATGAGATGTTGTTGTTTAAACATTTAATGCTACCTTTAGTTTATTCAATAAATCCTTAGAAATTGCATTATGCATTTGTTTTAGTGCTATATAAATAGATAATTCATCTGCTGCACCATGGATTTTTAATGCAAGGGCATTGATACCTAAAACTCATGCATTAGCAACATTTCGAAAGTCAAGTTTTTGTGCTATTTTTTTAAAACTAGGTTTTAATAATAATGCCCCTAATTTAGCAAAAAAACTTTGTTTAACTCGCTGCTTAATTGCTTGTTTGAAACTTATAACAGCACCTTCATAACTTTTAATGACTAAATTTCCACCGTATCCATCAATTAATCCTACATTTATGTTTCCTGCAAGCAAGTTTCGTGTTTCAGAAAAACCGATATAGTTAAGTTTTTGATCCGATTCTATTAAACTTTGTGCTTCTCTAACAACTTGCAAGCCTTTGTATTCTTCAACCCCGACATTTAGCAGTGAAACAGTTGGATTTTGCTTATTAAACATTGTTGTATGAAATGCTGATGCTAATTTTGCTCACTCATATAAATATTCGGATTTTACTTCAAGGTTAGCTCCTACATCTAATAATAAAAGTTTTTCATCATTCAAACAAGTAATAATCGGCATAAAAGCAGGCCGAGAAACATTATCAATACGTTTTAGTTTAAAAGTCAGTGCTGCAATATAACTTCCTGAATCACCCCCTGAAATCACTCCATCAGCTTTATTTTCATTAATAATATTAATTGCTGCATTCATCGAATTATTTTCTTTTAAACTTGCTCGGATATTTCTTGGATCGCTTGGTTTATTTGGATTATAAATTATTTGGATATTCGGGTGTTTGTTTATAGATTTATCAAAGTTACCAACTAAAATAATTTGTACATCTTGATAATTATTAACAAATTTTGCTGCTGCATTATAAGCAACATTAACACCTAAATCTAATCCATTTGCATCTAAAACTATTTTCATTATTCAACTCCTATTAAGAATTGATAATTAGGTTGATTACCTTCAACTACTTCTATTTGTAAATCATAATTTGCTTCAAGGTAATTACTTAATTCTAAAAGTGTTGCTGTATCAACATCATCTCCGTAATATAATGTTATCATTTGAGATTGTTTTTTTACCATCTTAGAAATTAACTTTTTAAAAGTTATTGTTAAATCGCGTTCTGAAGCAATTATTTTTCCATCATGAATACCTAAATAATCACCTTTTCTTAGAACAATATTATTTATCTTTGTTTTACGAACTGATTTAGTTATTTCACCAGTTTGCACATCAGATAAACTATCTAACATTAATTCTTCATTTTCCTTTGCACTAAATTCTGAATTAAAATTTAAAACTGCTGTTAAACCTTGAATTTGGGACTTTGTTGGAATGACAATAATATTTTTATCTGTGACAACTTGCGCTGCTTGTTGTGCTACTAAAATAACATTAGAATTGTTAGGTAAAATAAAAACATTTTTTGCATTTACCTTAGCAACAGCATTAATTAAATCTTGAGCAGATGGATTTTGGATTTGTCCAGATTCAACTACAAAATCAGTTCCTAATTCCTGCATTCTTTTGATTATTCCGCTACCTAAATTACATGATACAAGTCCACATTCAGCCATTTCATCAGATGTTTTTGCATAAATTGATTTGGAATTGTTTGCTTGCAAAGTCATATTTTCAGATTTTATTTTAATAAATTCACCGTATTTTTGTGCTAGAGTTAAAAATTCTCCAGGTTTAACTGTATGACCATGCACCTTTAACAATTTATCATCGTTAACTATTACTAGTGAGTTTGCTATTTCTTCCATTTGTTTTGAAAAAATATTTTTATCAAAAGTATGCGGATTATTTAAATCAACTAAAACCTCAGTGCAGTAACCAAATTCACCTGAATATATTTCACTATCTGAAACCAAAACCGATATATCATCTCCGTTTTCACTTTTTTTAACTGGGTTTCCTTTTAAATATTCAAAAAAACCTTTAAAAATGATATATAAACCTTCTCCGCCACTATCAGTAACCCCAACTTCGCGTAAAGTTTTTAATTTATTTGGTGTTTCATCACAACTCTTTCGCGAAAAATCTAAAACCTTAGTTCAAAAATCAAGCAAGCTCACTTCCGTTGCTTTCAAAAATTCTTGATTTAAATTTTCTGATGTTTCTCTGATAACAGTGAGCATTGTCCCTTCAGTGGGATTAAAAACCGATTTATAAGCACGGTTTGTTGCTTCTTGAAAGGCGATTAATAACTGTTTTAAATCTAAGGATGCTAAACCAGAACAAGCAAGCGAAAATCCTTTAAAAACCTGTGATAAAATCACTCCAGAATTACCACGAGCTTCATACATCATATTTAAGGCAAGTTGCTTAGTAACTTCAGAAATAGGTAAATTAAAATAAGATTCATCTAATTTAGCTATTGCTGCAGAAATTGTCGATGACATATTAGTTCCTGTATCTCCATCTGGAACTGGAAAAACATTTAAAGCATCAATGCGATTCTTAGCATTAACTAATGCATTTGAACCCGAAAGCATCCCTTGTAAAAAAGTTTTACTATCCAGCAAAATTTTTGACATTATTTAATCCCTTCAATGAATATTGTTAACTTGTTAAATTTTAATTTATTTTTTTTCATTTCAAACGCTAACCTTTGATGAAATTCTGCGATGATAACTTTTGCAAAAACATCTGCTATTAAAGAAACTGCGATAAAAAAACTATATCCTTTCGGTGTTTGAATAATATTAACACGATCTATTAGTTCTGTTGTATCTGTAACTATATCATCATCAGAAAGTGGATTTATTTCCTTAATTCCAGGTATTGATTCAGCAATCTTTAAAAACATCTCTTTGATTTTTAACAATTCCATTATGCCTACTTTCGATATAATATGCAAATATATCTTAAAAATTATTGATTATATTTTATAATATTATTAATATTTTTTAAGAAATTAAGGAGCAGAATGGCACTTTTAGTTGCAAAGGCAATTGTATTAGAAATTATCGAAAAATCAGAAAATGAATTTTATGTGACCTTTTTTAACGATAAAGGTGTTTTAATTCTTTTTGCACAAGGGTTAAATAAACAGTTATCTAAAAATCGTAGCAACTTACAAATTGGTTCATTGGTTGAAATTGAATATTTTTCCGCAAGATTAAAAGGTAGAATAGGAAGATTAAAAAGAGTAAATTTATTGCATATTTTTAGTATTACTAGTCCTGATACAAACATCTTTCTGCTAAAACTTATCAAACTCTTTAAAAACTTGAAAATACCAAATCATATTTTTAATTTTTACACTTTAAATATGGATAAATTTAAAAAAGACAATTTAAAAAAATATTTATGTGTTTTTTATGCACAAAGTAGTGTATATTTTGGTGTAAAACCTAGTTTTAATAAATGTAGAATATGTCATCAAAGGAAGAACCTTATTGATTTTAGCATCCTTGAAGGCGGTTTTATTTGCTCAAATCATAATCTTAATGATACAAAAAACCAAGAACAATTACTTTTATATTGATACTTATATTATCAACCAGAAAAATATGTCAAATTAGTATCACAAACAGAAAATATATTGTTGCTTAATCAACTCAAACACATAATTTCCGAAGCAGGATACTATTTATAAGAAATAATTTGTTTTATGTAAATAGTTGCGTATATTTTTATTATTTATTTTCTATTTTAGTAAATAACTAGTCGTTTTGAATAAAATTTATATAATTTAATTATGATAAAATATAGCATTAAAAAAATAAAAAAATTGTTTATTTTACTTTTTTTACCAACTTTGTTAACTTTAATTTCTTGCTCGCATAATCAAAATAATGAAGCAAAACTAAGTCAAAACATACATAATGAAAAATCAAATATTTCATACAATATAAAGAAAGATATTTTAAGGAAACTTTTAATAAATTCTACAAAGAAAGCTATGGAATTAGATAATGATAGCAAATTTTACAACCTTATCGATTTATTATTTTCCAATGAAATTTATAACAATAAATATTCATTTTTACTTATGGATTATATCAATAAAATGAATGAATATCATAAAAATAGTTTTAATCAAAAACAAAATAAATATTATCAATTGAAGCTTTATAAACGTGACCATCTTTATTTTAATTATCTTTCTTTTGTATATTTGTTAATGAAATATGATAATGAAAATAATCAGATGATAGATATAAACAATATGAATTATTTACAAAGTAAAAATATCAAAATTAATATAAAAGGTATCCCAAAACTTGAAATTAACAAAGAAATCTATAATTTTGTTAATAATTCATATCACTTTTTAAATGATGAATCAAATAAAGAATATCAAGATAGCATAAGAAACTTAATAACTAAAAACTTTTTAAGCAATTCATTAAATTCTTATCAACTTTATAGTATTGACTATTTAGAAAAACCAATAACAAACTATATTCACAATGATGATTTATACAATAATGAATATCCACCTTTGTTAGAGATTTCAAGGACATATGGTTTAGATAAATATGACTTTGAAGATACGCCCGATATTGACTGAATCTACTATCAGCGATATCTAAAATATGACAAAAGTAATTTTCCGGCTCTAGATGTTTTTATTAAGAAAAATAATTTGGTTTATCCTGCTAAAAATGATACTGGCACTAATCTTTTTTTAACTGACAGTACAGATTTAACAAACATAAATAATAATTATGCTTTTTCAAGAAACATAATAAATAAAATAAAAAATGTTAATGTATATAAAGTTAACTATAATGAAGTAAAAAACATCATTAAATATAAAACAAATCATACTAAAAAAGAAAGACATATTTTATCATTTGATATTAATGATAATTTAGAAAATAGTGAATTGTTTCTTTCTTTCAAATCTTATCCTATTAACAATGACACTAACATAATAGTCATAAATGTAGATAAAATAGATAAAAAATGATTTTTAAATGATTTTGTTGATTTTTTCTTGCAAAATCACACTAAAAAATCTGAAAATATTAGTTACAACTCAAAATCATCATCTTTTGTTATAGATATTACAGATGAAATAGAAAACAAAACTAATAAAAAAAATATATTTTTTGTTAACTCTTATGATTTATACACACAGAATATGAAGAAAAATGAATATAAATTCTTCATAGAAAATAATTTTTGAAGAAATTACACAATAAATAACAATATAGAGAATTTACTTGCTACATCAGATAGTTTTGATATGAGATTATATGATAAAAAGGATAATTTTAATATTTATTATAAATGATATGCCGATTCAAAAACTTTATGAAAAAAAGAAACAAATAATAACCCAAATAATAAACCATGGACAAGTAATAAAAATATAGAAATTAAAGGATATTCAGCAGAGGATTAATATGAAAAAAAATATAAAGAAATTTCATTGGTTTTTCAGTCTTGTAAGCACAACAATAATAACTGTTTCTGCTAATACATCAGCTCAAAAATATAACGAATCAATTTATATTAATAATAATTCTTATATTAATTTAAATGTAAATGACTATAATAAATTGATTAATATGTATGTACCATATTACAATAAACTCGGTTTACGCTACGAAAGAGGTAATAGCTATTTTACAAATGAATTTGATAAAGTAGGAATTATCGAGTTAGGAAATGTCGATCAAAATTTACTTTTCTCAAAAAATCCTGATTTCAAAATTAAAAAATTTGATATTGATAATTATCAATATTCAAATCATGCATGAAATGTTGTTTCTACTATTGGTACTGATTTTGGAATCAATAAAAATGCAGATATTTATTTTTCAAATAATTTTGATATACCAGATAGGAAATATTTTGATGTGGGAACAAAAGGAGATGAAGTTTGGAAACAAAAGGCATATGATAATATTCTAAAAAGAATGTATGATAGGTATGGTGTTAAAATTTTTAATATAAGCATTGGTCAATTAGATACACCATTAGATGGTTACTTTTTGAATTTTTCAGATAATATAAAAAAATTATTCATAAATGATGTTCAAAGTTTTGAAGATAATTATACAACAGAAGAAGATGATGAACAAAATTTTTATGCTTTATCAAGTGCGATAATTAATTTTTATTTTGATACAAATGAGAAATTTAATCACTCTATTACAAAGAACTGAGATAATTTATTAAATGCTATTAATGAACAAGCACTAATATTTGACTGAAAAGTTATCTTCTCTGCAGGAAATTCAAGTGATGAAACAGTTGATGCATGAGAAAATCTGGATTCATATTTCGATAAAAACAATTTCTTTATCAATGATAAAGATAATCATTTAATAGACATTAATTGAAATAATGTCTTTAAAAAATTTAAAATTGTAGCAAAAAATATTTATAAAAAACATTATAGTAGTTTTAAGTTATATCCTAATTCAAAAGACATAAAAGGTATTTATTTATTATATGACTTTTTGAAAAATAAAGTCGAAAAGAATAACTATATTTATCATAGCAATACCTATGATGATTTTAATAATTGAGAGTTCGGAAACCAGTTAATAAGTTCTCGCAATATTTTTAGTGGACTCTTAAAATGAGAGAGCATAAAGAACAAAGAAAATATAATTAATGTAGGATCTGTATCATATGATAATAAACCATCCGATTTTACATCGTTTGGTAATTCTAAATCTCCATATTTGCCTTTAATTTCTGCATATGGATCAAGTTTAGCCGAAGATGAAACAAAGATTAATAAAGATAATAAAAATCATTATTCAAGCGAGGAAATTAACTCTATAAACAAAAGATTACCTGAATATTTAAAAGAGAAAATTAATTATGCAATGAATTTTAATGGTACAAGTAAATCAGCACCAATGATTACTGGTTTAATTTCATTATTACAGCATAAATTACAAAGAGAATTATCATTGAATGAAACAAAATTACTTCTGATAAGTTCATCAAATTATGCATCAACAAATACAGCAAAATTAGGTAACTTAGATGTTGCACTTAATTATAGATCTAAAATTTTCCCAAGTGAAATTTGAAGAATAAATAGACAAAAAAACAAAACTGGGTTTGGAATACCAAAATTTTTCAAAATGTTTAAGATATACAATGAAAATAAAATAGAAAAACTAGATTTCAATCTCCTCAAAAAACAAATAGATGAGTATCCATGAAAAGACCCAGAAGCAAAAAGAGATAGCTTGCCTAATTTTCAAAATCTCAATCATACATTTGTCTCTTCATATAAAAGTTTTTTTTCAGATTATATCGAAAAACAATATTCAAATACAATAAAAAAAGAATATGATAATTACAATCCATGAGTTATTTTAAAAACATATATTTTTGAAAATGATAAGAAAAAAACAATAACATGAGATAATAGAAAATTCGATGATATAAACAAGGTTTATGAACTTACAGGTTATCTTAATTCTGTTTTAAAAAATGATAAAAATGAAATAATATATAAAAAACGTTGAATGAAATGATTAAGAACAGACTATTCAAACATCGATAGAATATATTTTGGTAATTATAAATTTCTTTTTAATCCTGAATATACTTTATATATTTACCTTATCGAACTAAAACACTATATGTTAGAATATACTGATGCTTTTTATGATAAAAAACAGAAAAACGATGCTAATTATCAGCAAAATAAGAAGAATAATATATACGAACAAGAATTAAATAAAAATCTTATGATTTTAATTGACGGATACTTTGAACACATAAAAGAGAATTTAGAAATTTTGTCTTATTATGAACATAATTAAAGGTTAATTTTATTAATAATGAAAAAAAATAAATATCTTTCTCTTTTTTTGTTATTTTCAGTTTCTTCTATTACATTAACGTCTTGTGGAATAAAAAATGAATTAAAATTTGATTTATCAAAAGAACTTATAAATAAGTCAATACATTACTTAAACCAAGATGGACAAAACTTAGTTAGAAAAATTAGTGAACATAAGAATTTAAATAATGAATTTAAAAAACATATAAATTCTTTTTTAAATTCATTATCAAACTATGACAACAATAAAGAATACTATAATCAATATCTAAGTTTTCTTAATCAAATTATAGAAATACAAAATGATACATCGTTAATAAAACTTTCCGATACAGATCACTATATCGGTGATAAAAACATCCAAGCATTTTATAATCGAAGTTATAGTTATAATATACAAAATGAATTAAATCATATAATTTCCGTTGAACACAGCGATAATCCAAATAAGAATAAAATTCCTGATATTTACATCAAAGAACTCTCAAATATTTATTCAACTATCTTTGATTATAACAATCCGTTTCTTCTTTCATATGATACAAAAAATCAAAATAATGTAGATTCTGCATTACAAAAATCTTTTTATGATGACAATTATTTGGATACAAAATGAAATTTTGAAAACAATTTTTCTCCGAGAATACTAAATCCTGAAATTTTTGATCTGAAGACAAATAAATCACAGGAAATAATAAATTATTTGGACCCGATTAATACATATTTTCCTTTTCGTAAAATTTTGCGTTTTCAAATAAATGATGATTTAAAACAAAATGATTACTATATAAAAATTCAAAAAGAGAAATTAACTAGTGGTTCTATTTTTATTAGTTTTAAATTTGTTAAACAAAATAAACCAATCAGTTTTAATAAATATATTCAGCAAAGGTATGCTAAAAAACCTTTATTTGAAGTCAATAAACCACAAAGCACCTTATTTATAGATATTTCTAGATATTTACAAAAAAACATAAAAAATAAGATGTTATTTTATATTTTCGCTTACGATGCCGATTCAAAAAATACTGAGGAAAAAATTTATGATTCTTTCTTGAAGAATCAAAACATTTGAAAATATCAACAACCTCAAAAAGAATCCATAAGAATTTTCCATCTAGAAAACACAATAATTTCATCTGAAACCTTTGATTTTACATCTGCATTGGTTTATAATAAAAACGATAAATTAAAACAAGAGTATTATCGATTATTATCATTATTATATAATGGAAAATCTGCGCTTTCTTTGTTTGAAAACTATAAAAAATACAACAAATCAAATCCTTAATTTGATAAATCATTTAAAATTGGGATATATCAACCTTTTATGCATGATGCTTTATATAATAAAATCTGAATTTTAGTAATTTTGTAGTATAAAAATAATAAAATTTATATTTTGTAAATTTTTATCCCTTGTATATAGTAATAAAAAACTGTAAATATGATACACACGGAGCAGTTGTTAGTGTATAATTAAAAAGCAATTTTTATATCATTATTGTTAATATTAATTTAGAAAGGATAAAATGCCAACAACTAATCAGTTAGTTACAAATGGTCGTAGTTCAAAGGTTAAAAAGCAAAATGCGCCTGCTTTAAACCAAAGCTACAACTCATTAATTAAAAAATCAAAAAAAATGGCTTCTCCATTTAAGCGTGGTGTATGTACTCGTGTCGCAACAATGACACCTAAAAAACCTAATTCAGCATTACGTAAATATGCTCGTGTTAAGTTATCAAATACAATGGAAGTTACAGCGTACATTCCAGGAGAAGGACACAACTTACAAGAGCACTCAGTGGTATTAATACGTGGTGGTCGTGTTAAGGACTTACCTGGAGTAAGATACCATATTGTTCGTGGAACACAAGATGCTGCTGGGGTTTCAAAACGTAATCAAGGTCGTAGTTTATACGGAACTAAAAAAGAAAAGAAATAAGCATAATAATTAATTTTAAACATAAGGAGGACAAATGTCAAGAAAGAAAAGTGCACCTATCCGTGAAGTACTTGCAGATCCAGTTTTTAATTCAGTAGTTGTTACAAAATTAATTAACCAAATTATGCTTGACGGAAAGAAATCTATCGCACAAGATATTTTATATTCAGCTTTTGAATTAATCAAAAGTAAAACTAACAAAGAGCCAATGGAAGTATTTTTAGCTGCTGTTGAAAATATTACACCACAACTTGAAATTAGAACAAGAAGAATCGGTGGAACTAACTACCAAGTACCTACCGAAGTTCCTACTCGCAGAAAACAAACATTAGCATTAAGATGACTTGTTCAATATGCTAGATTAAGAAACGAAAAAACTATGGATGTTCGTTTAGCAAACGAAATCATTGATGCATCAAATAAAACTGGTGGAGCAATTAAAAAACGCGAAGACACCCACAAAATGGCTGAAGCCAACAGAGCTTTTGCACATTTTAGATGATAATCAAAGTTATAAAATAATATGGCAAGAGATTATGATTTAAAAGATTACCGTAATATCGGTATTATGGCCCACATTGATGCAGGAAAAACTACAACAACCGAAAGAATTTTATTCCATACAGGTAAAATCCATAAAATCGGAGAAACCCATGATGGTGGTTCTCAAATGGACTGAATGGATCAAGAAAAAGAAAGAGGAATTACCATCACATCTGCTGCTACAACAGCTTTTTGAAAAGGTAAAAGAATCAATATTATTGATACCCCTGGACACGTTGACTTCACCGTTGAAGTTGAACGTTCATTGCGTGTTTTAGATGGTGCAGTCGCTGTCTTAGATGCACAATCTGGTGTTGAACCACAAACTGAAACAGTATGAAGACAAGCAACAAACTACAAAGTTCCTAGAATAGTTTATGTAAACAAAATGGATAAAGCTGGTGCTGATTTTGCTGCTTCAGTTGCTTCTGTTAAACAACGTTTAGGTGGAAACGCTGTTGCTATTCAGTGACCAATTGGTGCTGAATCAGAATTCAAAGGAATTATCGACCTTGTAACTCGTGAAGCATATACATATAATGGCGAACCACAAGAAGAAGAATTTGCAACAGCAATCCCAGATGATCTTAAAGATATCGTTGAAATTAAACGTCAAGAGTTATTAGAAGCAGTTGCTGCTTTTGATGATGAATTAATGATGAGTGTTTTAGAAGGACATGAAGTTGAAATACCTGCTTTCAAAGAAGCAATTCGTAAAGCAACTTTATCTTCCGAATTCTTCCCGGTAGTGTGTGGAACATCATTTAAAAATAAAGGTGTAAAAAAGATGATTGATGCTGTTGTTGATTATCTACCATCACCTGTTGATATTCCAGCAATCAAAGCACATGATAACGAGCATGAAGTTAGTGTTGAAGCAACCGATGATGGTGAATTTGCCGCATTAGCTTTTAAAGTTATGAACGATCCTTTTGTTGGTTCTTTAACTTTCTTCCGTGTATACCGTGGAGTTTTAACAAAAGGGAGTTATGTATATAACTCTACTAAGGGAGAAAAAGAAAGAATCGGACGTGTATTGCAAATGCATGCCAACAGTCGTGTCGAAATTGATGAATGTCGTGCCGGAGATATTGCTGCAGCTGTAGGTTTAAAATATACTACAACTGGGGACACTTTAGTTAATGAAAAAGGTGCAAAAATCATCTTAGAAAAAATGGTGTTCCCCGAACCTGTTATTTCTCAAGCTCTCGAACCTGAATCAAAAGCAGCTACCGAAAAACTTTCAATCGGATTACAAAAATTAGCTGCTGAAGATCCAACCTTTAGAACATATACCGATGATGAAACAGGTCAAACAATTATTGCTGGTATGGGTGAATTGCACCTTGATATTATTGTAGATCGTTTAAAACGTGAATTCGGAGTTCAAGCAAAGGTTGGTGCTCCACAAGTTTCTTACCGTGAAACAATCACAAAAACAGCAGATGTCGAAGGAAAACATATTAAACAATCAGGTGGTAAAGGACAATATGGTCATGTTTGATTAAAATTTGAACCAAATCCTGATGGTGGTTTTGAATTTGTTGATAAAATTGTTGGTGGAAAAATCCCTAAAGAATACATTAAATCAATTCAAAAAGGACTTGAAGAAAAAATGGCTGCAGGAATTTTAGCAGGATATCAAATGATTGACATTAGAGCAACATTATTTGATGGTTCATACCATGATGTCGATTCATCTGAATTAGCATACAAAATAGCAGCTTCTAAGGCCTTAACAAAAGCAAAAGATATGATTGGGACTGTTTTATTAGAACCTATTATGGATGTTGCGGTTGTTGTTCCATCAGATCATATGGGAGATGTTATCGGTGATTTATCACGTCGTAGAGGACTGGTGAATGATCAAGAACAAAGAAGCGATGGTGCAGTTGTTGTTAAAGCAATGGTTCCGCTTGCTGAAATGTTTGGTTATTCAACCGAACTTAGATCAATGACTAGTGGACGTGGTACATATCAAATGCAATTTGATCACTATGAAAAAGCACCAAAAAACATTGCTGATGAAATTATTAAACGTAGAAATATTCAATCTAAAGACGAAGATTAATATTAACAATTTCATAAAATAATAACAAAACACAAGAAAATTTCTTGTGTTTTGTTATCTTAGATATGGATTTTATGTTTACTTACAACTTATTTCCGTATCATTATATCTACTTTATTTTTAGTAGAAGACTTATAAATACATACTAATAACAAATAAATAAAAATTACTTTTTTGCATTATAATTTAAATATAAAAAAGTAACAAAACAAATTTATAATGCAACGCAAATGATACATTATACAAAATTTAATACGCATAAAGAAAGAATTTAATATAATTTAATAATATGAAAATAGACAAATCAAAAATTAAAAATTTTTCAATCATCGCACATATTGATCATGGTAAAAGTACCCTCGCTGATCGCATTCTTGAAATAACTAACACTGTTGCAACAAGAGAATTAAAAGAGCAATTTCTTGATTCAATGGATTTAGAAAAAGAGCGTGGAATTACTATAAAACTTAATGCAGTGCAAATTAAATATAAAGATTATATTTTTCATCTTATTGATACCCCTGGTCATGTTGATTTTACTTATGAAGTTTCACGTTCCTTGGCAGCTTCTGAAGGTGCTTTGTTACTAGTTGATGCAACACAAGGCATTGAGGCACAAACTCTTGCAAATGTATATCTTGCTCTAGAAAACAACCTTGAAATAATTCCGGTAATTAATAAAATTGATTTGTCATCTGCAGATGTGGAAGGTGTTAAAAAAGAAATTGAAGATGTTATCGGGATACCAACCGAGAATGCTGTATTAGTATCAGCAAAAACAGGATTAGGGGTAGATAAGTTACTTGAAGCAATTATAAAATATATCCCGTCTGCAAAAGATGCTGATGATGATAAACCATTAAAAGCTTTAATTTTCGATAGTTATTTTGATCCATACCGTGGTGTTGTAATGTTAGTTCGGATTTTTGAAGGGATTTTAAAAGTAGGTGATAAATTTAAATTTATGTCTCGAAACGATGAGAACAATCGCTATCATGTAATCGAATTAGGGGTCAGAAATCCTTATGAAACTAAAAAAGAGGTGTTACAAGCAGGTGAAGTAGGTTGAGTTTCTGCAGCCATCAGAGATGCTAAGGAAGTTAATGTCGGTGATACCATTACACATTTAGAAGAACCAACTCAAAATGCTTTACCTGGTTATAAAAAAATGAAACCTGTTGTTTTTACTGGATTTTATCCAGTTGATACACGAGATTATTCACTACTTAAAGAGAGTTTAGAAAAAATTTCTTTAAGTGATTCATCAATAAGTTGAGAACAAGAAACATCCAAAGCATTAGGATTTGGATTTCGTGTTGGTTTTTTAGGACTTTTACATATGGAAATCCTACAAGAACGATTAGATCGTGAATATAAAGTTGGTATCATTGCAACTTCTCCAAGTGTAGAATATAAAGTTACCACCACCAAAGGTGAAATAGAAATGATCGCCAATCCTACCTTACTCCCTGATCGAACATTTATTGAAAAAATCGAAGAACCTTATGTGCAAGCACAAATTTTTATCCCTAACGACTATATCGGTAATGTAATGGAATTATGTCAAAACAAGCGTGGGATATATAAGTCGCTTGAAATAATAGATTCTAAGCGTTCTAATGTAATTTATGAACTACCATTGGCTGAAACTATTTTTGATTTCTTTGACCGTCTTAAATCAACTACCAAGGGCTATGCTTCATTTGAATATGAATGATTAGGATATCGTGAAAGTGATTTAGTAAAAGTAGATATTTTACTTAACGGGGATAAAGTTGATGCTTTTTCAATTATATGTCATCGTGATCGAGCTTATGAACAAGCTCGACAATTATGTGTTAAACTAAAGGATGCTATTCCTAGACAAAACTTTGAAGTCCCTGTGCAAGCAACAATCGGTGGAAAAATTATCGCTCGCGAAACTATTAAGGCTTATCGAAAAGATGTTACTGCTAAGTTATATGGTGGAGATGTAACACGAAGACAAAAGTTACTTAAAAAGCAAAAGGAAGGTAAAAAACGTATGAAAAAACTTGGTAGCATCGAAGTTCCACAAGAAGCCTTCTTATCAATTTTAAAAACTAATATAGAAACAAAAAAATAGGAGAAATATGAATAAAAAAGATGATTTTTATGAATATGTTAATGCAGAATGATTAAAAACTGCTAAAATACCAGAAGATCGTTCATCAATCGGATCTTTTGTTGAGTTAGAGTTAAATTTAGAAAAATTACTTAAGAACTTAATTTCCCAATGATCATTAGGTAAACAAGAATTGCCAGAAGATCATCCGATGATGTCTGATTTAGTAAAATTTTATCAACTCATTATTAATTCAAAAAAAAGAAATGAATTAGGTTGACAACCTGTTCGTAATTTTTTAGATAGAATATATCAATTTAACTCTTTTAATGATATTTTCAATGCAAATCGTGATGTGTGATTAAATTACAATTTCTTACCATTAGAATTACAAATTTATGAAGATTTTGCAGATAATGATAAAAGAATTTTGTGACTTGATTCAGTTTCAGTAATCTTGCCATCTAAGGAAACTTATGAGCAACCAAAAGAAAAAGAAAAATTACTTAATGCATGAAAAAATATGGTAAATGATTTACTTTTAGATTACGGTTTTGCTCAGCAAAAAGTAAATATAATGATTGAAAATGCGATTGCTTTTGATGATATTTATAAAGACCACATTCTTTCATCAGTCGAACAAGCAGATTATGTTTCCTTATATAATCTGAAAACCAGAGAAGAACTAAGTTTGTTTTCTAAAAAATATGACTTTTTAAGACTCTTAGACTTAATTATTGGACAAAAAGTATCAGAAGCATCAATTCCAAACCTAAGACTTTTTGCTAAGTTTGATGAAATTTTTAATGAAACAAACTTCGAAAAATTCCGTGATTTAATGTTTATTAAAAATATGCTAGCAACTACAACTTATTTATCAGAAGAAATAAGAATTAAAGCAACCGAGTATGCTAATGCAGTAAATTCAGTGGCAAAAGTAAGAGAATTAAATGATTTTGCATATGATTTAACCAGTAAGTTCTTTGGAATGCCACTCGGAATGTTCTATGCTGATAAATATTTTGGATCAAAAGCTAAAGCAGATGTGGAAAATATGATTGCATCTATGATTGATGTATACAAAGATAGTTTATTACATAACAGTTGACTATCAAAAGAAACAATTCAAAAAGCAATCTTGAAACTTGAAAAATTTGAACCCATGGTAGGTTATCCAGAAAAAATTCATCCATATTATGCTAAATTTAAGGTAAAAACATATCATGATGGTTCTAATATTTTTGAAAACATTAAGGAATTTAACAAACATATCAGTGAATATCAATTATCCTTATATCATAAATCAGAAGATAAAAAACTTTGGGGTATGACACCCGCTACAATTAATGCTTACTATAATCCAATGCGAAATCAAATTGTTTTTCCTGCTGCGATATTAGCATCTCCTTTTTATGATATAAATCAGTCTAAGTCAGCTAATTTCGGTGGAATCGGGGTTGTTATCGCACATGAAATTTCACATGGTTTTGATAACAATGGGGCACAATTTGACGAAAACGGTAAGTTAAACAACTGATGAACCGCAAATGACTTAAATGAATTTAAAAAACGCACACAAGCTGTTATTGATCTTTATGACGGAACAGAGACAGAATATGGTAAAGTGAATGGAAAATTAACAGTTTCTGAAAATATCGCAGATTTAGGTGGATTTGATTGTGCTTTAAAAGCAGCTCAAAAATATCCTGATTTTGATGCACATGCATTCTTTGAAAACTGAGCTACTGTTTGACGAGCAATTTATAAAGAAGGTAGAGCAAAAAGACTACTTGATTCAGATGTACATGCTCCAACCAAAGTACGTGCAAATAAAGTTTTATCTAATAACGAATTATTTTTAAAAACCTATGATATAAAAGATGGTGATCAAATGTATTTATCACCTGAAAAGCGCATTAAAATTTGATAAAAATATCCACTTATGTGGATATTTTTATACAAAAAACAACCCTAGGTGGGCTGTTTGCAATAAATTTTTAAAGCTCTAAAATAAGTAAGGAAATTAAACTAATTCAATTAAGGCCATTCGAGTATTATCACCCAATCGTTTTGGTAATTTAATAATTCTTGTGTATCCACCGTTTCTTTGTGCATATTTAGGTGCTACTGTGTCAAATAAATGTTTAAGAACATTTTTGTTACCTTCAACTTTAATGTCGCGAACATATGAAGCTACTGCACGTCTGTTTGCTAAGGTAGGGGTTTTTGCTTTTTGAATCATACGTTCAGCATGTCTGCGAACTTCTTTTGCACGGGTTAAGGTTGTTGTTAGATGTCCATGAGCTATCAACTCACTAACTAATGAACGCATTACACCAGTTCTTCATTTTGTATCACGTGAATAGATTTGTTTTGGATTTGCCATATTATTCAACTCCTTCTTTTAAAATAATACCTTGCTCAGCGAGTTTTTTGACGATTTCTTCAATAGATTTTTTACCTAAGTTTTTAATGTTTTCAAGGTCTTCAAGTTTCATTGCAGCAAATTCACTAAGTTTGCGTTTATTAGCTTTTTTAAGTGCATTATATGAACGAACACTTAAACCAAGTTGTGAAATATCAATATCATCATCAGGTTTTTCTTCTTCAACTTGTTTTGGTTCTTCAAAGATTTTTACATCTTCCATACTATCAACATTACCGATAACAGCGAATAAACCGATTAAAATTTCTGATGCAGATTTAATCGCCTGTTTTGCTGAAACCGTTCCGTTTGTCTTAATATTTAATTCAAGTTCTTCTTCAATCTTGGGTGATGATGAGTTTAGTTCTCTTTGTGTATATCATACTTTTTCAATTGGAGAAAAATCAGAATCAACTGCGATATATTCAGCCTTTTTAATATCTGTATCTAACGAAACTTTGATTTGCGGATTTAGTAAAAGAACTTTATTCTCCTCAAATGAAATAAATCCACGTCCTGCACGTAAAAACATTTCTAATTTTAATGCATTTGGATTCACTACTTCTGCAATGTGTACTGATGGATCAATAACACGAACACCGGGGTTTGAAATCTGCATTTTTCCTGCTATTAATACACCTGATTCATCTGCTACCAATTTAACCTTAACAATTTCATTATCTGAAACAATATTAGGATCATAAGTGAATTTAACCTTACGCAAATTCATAATCAAACTTGGAACATCTTCTACAACTTCTTTAATTGTAGAAAATTCATGCTCTACCCCTTCGATGCGAACACAAAATGGTGCAAGCGAAGTAGTAGATGAAAGCAATACACGTCTTAATGCAATTCCTAATGTGTTTGCATAACCTCTTTCGAGTCCTTGTAAGGTGAATGTGGTTTCATTATCGTCTGTTTCTCTAAATACTGGTTTTTTTCTATAAGATAATTGTTTCATCTTTTCCATATCGAGACTCCTTTAAATACTATGGTATTAATTATTTTTTTGCACGTTCACGTTTTAAAATACGTTTTGGAGGTCTAGTACCATTATGCGGAACAGGTGTAACATCTTTGATTTCAGTAACTGTAATTCCAGCAACTTCGATTTGTTTTCTAGCAGCATCTTTACCTGCTCCTAGTCCTTTTAATTCAACCTTGACTGTCTTCATTCCGTGTTCTTTTGCAGCTTCCGCGGCTGCTTGTGCTGCTAAACCTGCAGCATATGGAGTTTTTTTCTTGGTCCCTTTATAACCAATTGCTCCTGCTGATGATCAAGCAATTACATCACCTTTTTCATCTGTGAAAGTAACAATAGTGTTTTGATTTGTTGAGTGAATATGTGCTATTCCACTAACAATATTTTTCTTTTTTGATTTACGAGCCATTATTTACCTTTCTTTCCTGCTACAGTTTTTCTTGGACCTTTACGGGTACGAGCATTCTTTTGGGTTGATTGACCACGAACTGGTAATCCTTTACGGTGTCTGATCCCACGGTAGCATTTAATTTCCATTAAACGTTTAATGTTTAAAGTTACTTCTCTGCGTAAATCACCTTCGGTGGTATATACTTTTGCAGCTTCACGAATTCTTGATAATTCTTCTTCACTTAGATTTTTAACACGAGCATCTTCACTTACTTTTGCAGTTTTACAAATTTCTTTTGCTAAGGTTCTTCCAATTCCATAAATGTAAGTTAATGAAACAACTACACGCTTATCATTTGGAATTTCAACATTTAAAATTCTAGCCATTTAACTTTCCTTTCTTATTAACCTTGTCTTTGTTTGTGTTTTGGATGAATACAAATCACACGGTTTACACCTTTACGTTTAATAATCTTACAATCTTTGCAAATACTCTTTACACTTGCTCTAACTTTCATAGTTTCTCCTTTTATTTATGACGATAGACAATGCGTCCTTGTGTCAAATCATAAGGACTCATTTCTACATCAACTGTATCACCAGGTAAAATACGAATATGATTTACACGCATTTTACCTGAAATATGAGCTTTAATTAGGGCACCGTTATCGCTTAATTCAACTGTATATAAGTCTGTTGTATGAGCTTCTTTAACGACTGCTTTAAATTTAATTGCGTCTTTTGCCAAATTATATTCCTTTCGTTAGAACGACACCTTGAAAATCCTTTATTAAAACGGTATGTTCATAATGGGCTGTATTTGTTTTATTAGCGCTAATAACAGTTCAACCATCTGATAAAATTTTAATATGTGGAGTTTGAATTATCATTGGTTCAATACAAAGAACCATACCGTTTTTTAATAATGGACCACTTCCTTTATGTCCTGTATTATTAACATTTGGATCTTGATGGAGATGACTTCCAATACCATGACCACAAAACTCAACAGGTGTATATAATCCGTTTTTTTTGATATACCTACCTATTGCAGCACTGATGTCACCAACTCGAGCGCCTCTTTTAATTGCTTTTAATCCTGCTTCAAAGGCTCCTTTTGCAACATCAATAAGTTTTTGGTCAGATGCAGATACATTACCAATAGCTTTGGTAAATGCACTATCACTATTAAACCCCTGTCAGATGCAACCGATATCAACACTAACTAAGTCACCATCTTTTATAATGTAATTATTAGGGATTCCGTGGATCAATTGTTCATTTACAGAGATGCATGTGGTTGCAGGAAAACCATATAAACCTAAAAAAGCTGGTTTAGCACCCCTTTTAGTAATTTCTTTAAAAGCTAATTGATCAATTTCTTTTAAAGAAACCCCTGGTCTTATGAAATCTCACAAAATTTGTTTTACTTCTGCCAAGATTTTACAACTTTTGGTAATTTTTTTGATTTGTTCTTCGTTTAAAATTTGAATCAATACTACCTCCAGATGTACTTTTGAAAACAAAAAAATGATACTTTTTCAAAAGTATCATAATTTTATCATCTTATTTTAAAATGAGAAGCAATTTCATTAGCAACTTCTTCAGGATCGCCTTCACAAGCAAAAGTTAGTAATTCACCTGTTTTTTTATAATATTCTAATAATGGTTTAGTTTGTTCATCGTATATTTTAAGACGGTTTTTAATTTTTTCAGGCTTGTCATCATCGCGTGAATAAAGCCTTCCACCATCGATATCGCAATAATCGGGAACGAAACTTCTTTTGAATTTTATATGATAACCTGTCCCACAAATTTCGCAAGCAAGTCTACCAGATAAACGTTCCATTATTATTTTTTCAGAAGCAGTTAATAATATAACTTTGAATTTTAAATTAGGAATTTGTTTTAGAAATTCTGCTTGTGCAATAGTACGTGGATAACCGTCTAAAATAAAAAACTTATTTTCTGCTCGTAGTTTCAAAATTGCATTTTTAACTATTTCATTTGTGATTTCATCAGGAACATATCCACCTGAGTTTACATAATATTCTACTTTCTGACCAAGTTGTGTTTTATTATGGATTTCTTGACGAAAAATATTTCCGGTAGATAAATGTATTCATTCGGTTTTCTTAGCAAAAACTCCTGCTACAGTTCCCTTACCTGCTCCAGGTTGTCCCATTAAAATTATATTTGTATCTATTTTTCCTATCATAATAATCCTGTTCCCATCTTCTTATCATCGTCTGATTTATCAGAATTTAAATTTTCAAAATTTTCAAGAGTAAGTCGTTTTGCCTTAGATAATTTGTTGCTCATACGACGTGCTTTAAGTTGTCCGAGTGTTTCAAGTGAAGTTGATACCAAAATCATTAAACCTGTTCCACCAAAAGCAATTGCTTGAGGAAGTATATGAGCCATAATTGCAATAAATTGCATACTTCCTAGAATTACTAAGTAAAGTGATGAAAATACACTTAAACGAAAAACTATAGCAACTAAATAATCTTGCGTTTCTTCACCAGGACGCACCCCAGGAATAAATGTAGAGTTTTTAGTAAAATCTTCTGCTATTTTATCAACTTTTGATTGCTGAATTCCCATTAACACTGAAAACACTAACACTATTACAATTAACAAAGTAAATCCAATCGGTTGAGTGAATTGTAAATTTGTGTTTATTCAAAATTTGGCAGCACTATGTTGTGGTAAAACATTAGCGATCATTGTAGGAAATGATAAAACTAACATTGCAAAAATTATAGGCATTATCCCGCCCGGATTCGCTTTAATTGGTAATTTACCCATTTCCTTACGACTCTTTGAGCGTCCTGCTCCGACTTGTTGAATCGGCACATGTCTTTCCGAAACATATACAATTGCAATTATTACAATTGTTAAAATATAAACTAATAAATAACTAATAAAGCTTATTATGCCTTTCATTATTCCACTTTCAGCTAAATCACCTATATAATATAAAATTGCTGTATGAAACTGACGAGGTAACCTTGCTGCAATACCAGTAAAAATTAATAAACTAGTTCCGTTACCCACTCCTTTGTTGGTAATTTGTTCTGAAATAAAAAGTGCTAATAACGAAGCAGAAACTAAAATCATCGGAATTATAAAATATACTAATGCATTTTCACTAAAATACTGGGTTCCTGTAATTGAAATAAATACAGATGATGGACTCCCTGATGAAAGAGCTCTTGTTAAAAACACTGCCTGCGGATAAGCAATTGCTAATGTTACAAAACGGGTAATAACATTAATTTTCTTTCTTCCTTGTGGCCCACTTTGTGAAAGTTTGTAAATTGGTGGAACAAACTTTGATTGCAAAATCATCATTATCAAGGATGCATTAATAAAAGGGCTAATCCCTAAGGCAAAAATCGAAAACTGACGCAAACCCCCACCACCAATTAAATTAAGAGTGTTTAAAAAAGCATTATTCGAAAGTTGACTTGGATCAGCAATCCGAATAAATGGTGCTGTAATAGTGGTTCCAAAAACAAAAACAGTAAGCATTATAATCGTAAAAATAATTTTTTTACTTAAATTTTTATTCTCTCAAAACTTTCTTCAGCCTTTAGATAGTTTATATCAAAGATTACTAAAAGTCAACAAATTTACTCCTTTATAAAAAACATTTTAATTATACCTTTTTTTATTAAATATGTGTGCTTAAAATAGTAAAGATATTTTACATTTTTGTCTATATATCATACCTTTAAATATTATATTGTTTTAATTAATATAATTTCAAAAAACTAAATTGCTTTTAAATTTCTTATTATTTTAACGAAATTTGAAAGCAATTTTAAAAATTTATAAAACAAACATTATTTTGCTTTTCAATTTTAAATGTAGCGAAAATAATTATATAATTAAAATTATGAATGAGCAATATAATGCAAGTAGTATCCAACAATTAAAAGGTTTACAAGCGGTTCGTAAGCGTCCTGGAATGTATATTGGTGGAACTGATATAAATGGTTTACACCATCTTGTCTGAGAAATTGTAGATAATGCAATTGATGAAGCTTTGGCTGGTTATGCAAACAAAATAGCAGTATTTTTAAGAACAGATGGTTCGGTAAAAGTTACAGATAATGGTCGAGGAATCCCAGTAGATAAGATAAAAGATGACGATCGCAGTGCTGTAGAAGTTGTTTTTACTGAATTACATGCTGGTGGAAAATTCGATTCAAGTGCTTATAAAACATCAGGCGGTTTACACGGTGTTGGTTCAAGTGTTACCAATGCTTTGTCAACTCAATTAATAGCAACTGTAGCAAGAAATGGTAAATTATATCGCACTGTTTTCGAAGGTGATAATATTAAAGAGCGAACCCATGAAGTAGGAAAGAGCAAGGAGACAGGGACATCGGTTGAATTTTGACCCGATTATCATTTCTTTAAACGTGCTAAATTAAATATAGATACAATTTCTGAACGTTTAAAGGAAAGTGCTTTTTTAATCTCTAATTTAGAAATTAGAGTTGTTGATGAAAACATCGGTTTTGATGAAACTTATCAGTATAATAATGGTATTCAAGCATTTATTGATTTTCTAAATGATTCCAAAACACCTTTAACTAAGGCGATTTCATTTAAAGACACCAAAAAAGACATTGAAGTTGAATTTGGTTTTCAATGAACTGATTCGTATTCGAATTTGTTATTAAGTTTCGTTAATAATGTTAAAACTCGCGATGGTGGTAGTCACGAAATTGGATTACGTAATGCTTTTAACAAAATAGTTAATGAATACGCCTTGAAAGAAGGTTTTTTAAAAGGCAAAAACATCTTTGATTCTGAAGAAATCAAGGAGGGCCTTACTTGTGTTATTTCGCTCAAAATTCCTGAACATCTTTTAGAATTTGTTGGACAAACAAAAGACAAATTAGGAACACCTGAAGCAAAGAATATTAGTGAAGAAATTGTTTCAAAATACTTGCAAAAATGAATTGAAGATAATAAAAATCAATTTAAGAAAGTTTTGGAAAAAATTAAACGTGCATATGAAATCCGACTTGAAGAACGTAAGCGTCGCGATGAAGCAAGACAATCTAAGAAGTCACTAAAAGAAAAAAGTATTATAAGTGACAAATTAACTCCAGCGACATCAAAAAAGGCTTCTGAAAGAGAGTTATTTATTGTCGAAGGCGATTCAGCAGGGGGATCTGCTAAAAGTGGTCGTGATCGTCATTATCAAGCGATTTTACCTCTGCGCGGAAAGGTTATAAATTCTGAAAAGAAAAGTATTATTGATTTACTTAAAAATAATGAAATAGCAACTATTATCAATGCAATTGGTGCTGGTTTTGCCAAGGATTTTGATTTAAATAAATGCAATTACAATAAAATAGTTATTATGACGGATGCTGACACCGATGGGGCACATATTCAAATTTTATTACTTACTTTTTTTTACCGTTTTATGAAACCTTTAATTGAAGCAGGTAAAGTTTATATCGCAATTCCTCCGTTATATAAAATTACTAATAAAAGCAAAAAAAACATTTTATATGCTTGAGATGAAAATGATTTAAGAGATATATTAACAAAACAAAAAGGTGCTATCGAACTACAAAGATATAAAGGGCTCGGTGAGATGAATGCTGATCAATTATGAGAAACTACAATGAATCCACAAACACGTACATTAATTAAAATTAGTATCGAAGATGCTTCACTTGCTGAAAGAAGGGTTTCAATTTTAATGGGTGAAGATTCATCGAAACGCAAGCAGTGAATTGATAGTAACATTGATTTTTCAGAAGAAGATTTGGATTTTATAGAAAAAATGGAAAAAATAACAAAAAAACACTAAAAATTTACTTATTTTGTTATTTATTATGATATATTAATATTTTTTGTTGTATAATAAAATTCCTAAGTGTATTGTCAAATGTGCTTAGGATTCATTATTGATATCAAAATACTTAATACTTAGTAAAATCAAAATATTCATTTAAATATCAAATCTATGTTCTATTATTTTATTCGTAAATTTTCATTTAAATTTTTACTCAATAATTCATAAAATTATTTAGTTTATTTATGTTCTCTCTTTTCATTCAGTTTTCGTTAACAAAATTTCTCTTTCATTATTCTTTGTTATCTCGTTATAATTTTTCACATAATTTAATTTCTTTCTTATATTTTGTTTAAACTCTATATAATATAAATTGAAAACTGTAAATTAAAAATTTTAAAAGTAGTCAAATTTTTGACTACTTTTTTATACATATAAATAACTACCTTCTAAGTTTTATAACATCTTTTCAAACATACGGAATAGAATTTGGTGTACTTCTAAGTTTTGTAATATATACAATATGATTATCTTTGTTTATTTGTGTCATAGAAAACTTTTCAATATCCAACTTGTATTTAACTTGTTTAAAAGCAAATTCTGCATCTTCTACCTCTTTTAAAACTTTTTTTCCCTTTATCAATATCATTTTTCCACCAACTCTGATAAGGTGAAAGGCAACTAAAATTAATGTTTGGATATCTGCAACAGCACGGGCTGTTACAATATCGTATATATTTTTTTGTTTTTGTTCCTCAACTCGTTTTTTATAAACTTTAATATTAGTAATATTTAATTCTTTAATAACAAGATTTAAAAAATCACAACGTTTTGTTAGTGGTTCATAGATATCAAGTTGAAAATTAGAATTTAAGTTAGCAATAAAATAAGGAACGGATGGAAAACCTACACCTGCACCGATATCTAATACATTGCATTTATCAAACACTTTCATTATTTTGTCCATAAATGCTAGGGATTCCAGGATCCCTTCACTTCATAAACGATCACCGGAAAAACCCGTTAAGTTCATTACTTTATTTTTTTCTTCTATTAAATTGACATATTTATCAAGTTTTTCAAAGTCTCAACCTTTTTGATAACACAACTTTTGCACATATTCTTTTGAATCCATAATAATATTTTAACTTATTCAAAGTTTCTTTGTATTAAATTTTCAAATTATAAAATTTTATTATAATATCAAAAAAGATATCTGAAAGGACAGTTATGAAATTTGATACAATTTCGCTCGCAATCGTCTTTGCTTTAGCATCCTTGGCTTTATTTATTTATGCAACTAAAAAGTTATCTACATCATTAAAAAGTATCGGTGATTCAAAATTTCGTAAGGTGATAAAATTTATAACTAAAAATAACTATATTGCTTTGCTGGTAGGGATTCTATTCACAACTTTTATCCAATCTTCGGATGGTGCAATCGCATTAATAATGGGACTTTTAGCAGCACGATTTATAAGTTTAAGAGCAGCTATTGCCTTTTTACTCGGTGCAAATATCGGAACTGCAACAACATCCTTAATCGTTTCATTTCAATCAAGTTTTAAATTTACTGAATACTTTATTTTATTTATGGTTATCGGAGTGTTTGGTTCATTACTCACTAAAAAAGATAGATGACAAAACATTTTTTTGCTAGCAATTGCAATAGGAATGGTATTTTTATCACTAAAAATAATGTCATCTGCTGCAAAAGAAATTGTAAAACAAGATTTCTTTAAGAAAACCCTATCTGTTGCTGGAGCAAATCCATGATCTGCCTTCTTGTTTTCATTTGTTCTTACTGGGATTTTACAATCTTCTAGTGCAACTGTTACTTTATATCAAATTGTCTTTAAAGAGCAAGATACATTACAAATTTATTCAGCTATCGCCTTAGTTCTTGGGGCTAATTTAGGAACAACCATAACCGGTTTAATAGTTTCTTTTACATCTAAAAATAATAATTCTAAGAAAATTGCTATCTTATGAGGATTTACTAATTTATCAATTGCCTTACTTATCTTACCTTTCTTATATCCTTTGACTTATTATGCAGACTTTATATTATTAATGGCACCCACACAAAAGGCCTTGCAATTATCCTTGGCTCACTTGTTCTTTAACTTTATCCTAGTTGGTATTTTCTTTTGGTTAATTAAATATCTTGAATTATTTGTAAATAAGATTATAAAAGATAAAAATATAGACAAAGAATTTGAAATTATTCTACCTGCTCAACTGATTAATGAAAACCCATCATTGGCACTAAAGGCTGCTAAAAATGCCTTGTATACCCAAGGTAAAATTTCTCAAAAAGGAATGAAGTTACTTTGAGAATATATAAAAAGTGGAGATCAAAAAATCTTAAAAGAATACCATCACTTGGAGGAAGTTATTGATAATACACGGACATTAATATATAACTATTTAGTTCAACTTAACAGTCGCAATTTGAATAGTGACGATGCTAAATTGCATTTATCATTAATTCTTTCAAGTCGTTCAGTTGATAAAATAATGGGATTGGGAAATGATGTTATCTTAGAATTAAATAAAACTTATATATCAAAATCAACACAAAAATTCGACTTAGATAGCGAAATAATAACTGAAATAAGTGAATTAGTAGAATCTTTGCAGACTTTATTAAAAAATTCAATCAGACAATTAGAAAACCAAACTGATGAAAGAAGTAATTTTATTGATAAACTATACACAAATATTAATAGTTTATCGGATGAATTCACTAAAGTAAATGTAGAACGTTTGAAAACACAAAATGGACAAAAGCAACTTGATAAAGATTTTGATTATGGTATTTTATTAAGAACCATCGAAAGAATTGCACATCACTGTCAAAGAATAAATCATTATATTAAAAACACTAGACTTAATATTCATGATATTTCACTTGATGAACAAAAAAACTTTGTTGATGTTTAGGAGTACATATGTTCTTATTATTTCTTTCTCTCTTAATACTTCCTGCAATATTACCACTTAGTATGGTATTAATTCTTATTATTTATAAATATTGTTTTCAAATTTTCTTTTATATCCTTAATGATACATACAAAAGACATCAAATGTTACACACAAATAAATACCATATTCATTTTGTGCATGGTTGATATTTAATGAATAAGAAAATAAATAAGTTAGTGATACTTCATATTATTTTGTTTTTATTTACATTTTTACTTCACTCAGGAGCAATCATTGCAACTTTTATGTTAGTTCCTTATTTGCAAGAAGATTTCATAAATTTATTTTACTCACTTATTCCACCAGCACTTTTAATAACTATTGCATCTGTTTCAATTTTTTATATTATATTCATTAGAAATATGTATATATCTATAAAATCAAAGTCATATTTCAATACAATAATAAAATCAACAAAGATAACTTATGACAATATGTTAAATGATGAATTTAAAAATAATGGATTATTACCCCTTAATTACATTGTTATATATGATATTATAGCAATGTGAAATATAATTAATATTAAAAAGCTTAAAAAGATTTTTAAAGAAGATACATATTACATTCTAGCTTTTTATATTTATAATATGGATAAATCAGAAAAAAGTGAGTACATAGATAACTATCAAGGGTTTTTCTATAACTATGTAAATTATTTTAATAAGGATGATGTCTAATGTTTGTATGAGCAATTATTAATATTTTTCTTGCTTTAGCTACCATCTATATTTCATTATATTCTTATTTTGTTCTTAGATTCTTTACTATAAACTTTAAATTTATAATCAAGAAAACTAACATTTTAATAAAGATTAAGCATACAAAAACACATTACACATTCAAATATGGTGCATTAGCTTTTTTGAAATGACAAAGAATCACACATCTTTTCTTTGTTTTTTTAAGTTTTTTCTTAATTATTTTGATTACTATAAATGCGCTTCTTGTAATTAAATTTAACAGTAGTAAGCTATCAGTAAGTGCAGAAGCACTTTTATATATTAATATAACCTATATACCTCACTTTTTACTTTGTTTTATTTGTAGCATTCTATTTATTAAACTTAGAATCAATCGCACAAATATTATTTATAAACTTATTGATAAATTTGAATTCACCTTTGATGATTATTTTCTTCCTAAAAAAACACCAAAGTTAAACAAAAGAAACGAAACTTTTTTTGATTTTTATCATTTAAAAGGTAGAATGGTTGTTTTAAACATATATCCATTAAGAATATTTATAAAATCAAAATTAGATGTTATAAATATTCATTATTTTATGATTTGAGGTTATCATTTTGATGAAGTCAATAAAGGAAACTATATTTGAGAAGGGTTATATGCACAATTTTGAAATTATAAGAAGACATCTATTATTTGACAATAATTCTTTCAGAAACTTTTAAATATATACATAGATTGATAGGTTGTCTTAAATATTTTCATAAAATTTATATAAGGAGTTAAAATGAAGAAAATATTATTAAATTTAGGTGATCCGATTGCTAGTTTAAGCAGTATTACAAATATGCCAGTATACGAATATAAAATAAATCATAATCCTGAAAATATGAATCAATCAAATACAGGAATTAATACATTTATTGATTATGAATATTTAATGAAAACAATTGATGAAAAGTTGTTTACAAACAAATTAAATGGTGACAATTTCTTTCGTTTCTTAAATTCTGAAAAAAAGAATAAAAGTTTAAAAAATTTAATTTCTTTTCAAGATTTTAAGAAAATGTTTGACTATTATATTGTAAATCTGAAAAAGAGTGGAAAAATTGCTCCATACCAAGAAAAAGAAATCATAGATTATAATATTCATCAAATATATTCAAAATTTATAGAAGAATTCGAAATTTCTGTTAATTCTATTGTTAATGATATTACAAAGAAAATAAAAAAAGTTAAAGTAAAATCTAACATAAAAAGAGTTCTAATAAATAATGATTTGAGATATACTATAAATATAGACCAAAATGAAGTTAATTCAAAAAAACTAAACATTAAATTTCATGAATTAGAAGCCGAAGCAGAAAATATTAAGGAAGTTTATTCTATAATAGAAAATAACATTAATTCAATACAATCTAAAATAAAAAATGCAACAATAGCATCAATAGCAACGACAGCTGCTTCTGTGTTATCATCAGTATTATCTTTTTTCTTTCCGTTTATTTTTGCTTTTGTTAGTGTAGGCACTTCTGTGGTATCTCTAGGAATAACATTTTATATAGACTCACTTAAAAATCAAAAAGAAGCTTTATTATCAAAAAAAGAATTTATAAATAAATTGCTTAACATAAAATCTAACACAACCTCACTTGATGACTGATACACAGCTTTTAATTATATATGGGGTGTCACTAACGGTATAACTGGTAATGTATTTAGAATTGCAATGAATTTATAAAAAATTAAAATCTGTTGGTAGTTTTGCATCAAAACTTGTTAAAGCAATACCATCCATTACTTTTACAGGAATTGATCTTGCTTCATTAGGTGTTAGTATAGATGAATTAAACAAACTTAATAAAGAAACAGTAGAAATTCAAAAGTTTTTGTTAAATCTTACAAGTAAATTAAATGAAATCAACAAATACTTAGATGATATTAGAAAAATTGAATGAGTTGTAATGAAAGAAACTGTTCAAACAGATTCTTATGAAAATGGTGGAACAGGGGGTAGAAATCTATTATTTAAGAATTTAAAAACAGGTGAATTTAAAACTATTGATCAGATGCTTAGTGTTTTAGAATGACAACTGTATGAATGAGGACTTCAAAAAGTATATAATCCTGCTAAAAACATATGGTATATAAGAAAATTACCAAATAAGACTAAACTAGATAATCTAGGATAAATATGTGATTTTTAGCAATTTTACTTATTTCTGTTTTTATGTATTTCCTTATAAATCCAATTATTTTTTCTGTTGTATATTACTTTAGATTAAATATTTTTTATTATATTTTAATAGATACATATAAAAGAGACATTGAATCCAATAAAAATTATCATATTCACTTTATAAACGGGTGAAATATTATAAAAATTCAAACAAAGCAATACAACTTTATTTCTTTTATTGTATTATTTGTAATAATCTTCTTATTCATATCTGAAATTTCTTTTTTATTATCAATGAATTATATGACTTTTTTATCAGGTTATGATAATCAAATAGTTTATTATATTCTTCCTGCTGTTATAATGAGTTTTATAGCATATACACCATATTTTCTAACTGTATATAAACATATTAAATTTTCAATGAAAGCAATAAAACATTTTGATTCAAAATTGAAGAATATAACAATAAACTATGAAAAATGATTACCAAATGAGTTTAAAAACAACGGATTATTACCGATAAATTATATGCATATTTATTCATTTTTAATGATATATAACAAAATAGATATCAAAACAATAAGAAAGGTTTTTAAGGAAAATACATATTATATTCTTGCTTTTTTTATCTACAATATGCATCTGTCAAAACAAACAGAACATCAAAGTTATTATATAGGTATGTATTATAACTATATTAATTATTTCAATAAATAAGGTATAAAATATGATTTTTGTATTTTTTGCAATTAACTCTGTTGTAGATATACTGTTAGTAATTTTTAATATTTATATCATTTTTTATTTTATCTTTTTAAAAAGATTATCTACTTTTTCGATTTATAAAATGCATAAATTAATTAAAATTAATCAAACCATAACTAATGTCATCTTTAAAAAAGGTGCTAATTCTTTTATTAAGTTAATGAAAAAGTTTTATTTTATTTTATTGTTGAATATAATCTTTTGTCTACTTGCTATTATTTTAAATTTTATTTTTTATAATATTATTTATGATAAAAACAGAATAATTTCTAATGCAGTTAATTTTAGTGAAAATTATTCAAATTATAAATTCTCTATTAATTATCTTACATATGCTTACATTCCAGGGGCAGTTGATATTATAATTCCTTTATTATTACTTATTTTTTACACTTTATTATTTAAAAAACAAACAAACCAAATAAAAAATTTGATAAATAGCTTTACTTTTTCCTATTGTAATTATTTTATACCAAAGCCTTTTTTTGAGAATTTAATACAAGTAAAGAAATTTTATTTCGATTATCATAGTATAAATAAAAAAGTTAATTTAGATATACATAATCATAAAGAACAAATACATAATGAAAAAGAAAGATTATATATTTTTTATTTTATCATCTGAGGATATCATTTTGATCAAATAAATAAAGGAAATATTATTTATGATGACTTATATTCTAATTTCATAACAACCTATCAAAAGGTATTTAATGAAGATATAATTTACCAAACATCAGAAAATAAAAATTTAGCAATTTAATTATTTATTTGCTAAATTTTTATTTTTGTGCTAGAATATTATTATGATTAAAGAGGAAATAAACAAAGGTCATGAGTTAATTCTAAAGTACACTGTGCTTTTATATATTGAATCAGGTGAGGCAGTAAGTAGTGCAAAACTTATTAAAAGATTTAATGAAATAACTTTTTCACCTGCTAAAATTCGGTATTTAATGAATGATCTAGAAAACAAGGAATTTTTGATAAAACCGCATTTATCTAGTGGTCGCATCCCAACATCAAAAGGACTGAGCTATTATGCAAACTTTTTATCAGAAACATATGAAGAAAAGTTGTTAAGAAAACTTGAAAAGATTTTAGACAAAAAAAGAAATGATATAGACACAACTATTGAGCAAGCAGCAAAAATTATTTCAGAAATTACTAATTTAACATTAGTTACAACTGATTTATCACAAAAGCATCTGCTCAAAAGCATCGAAATGGTTCCATTAGATCAACATCGAGCCACGATTGTAATGGTAATTTCAAATGGAGAAGTTTTTTCAAAAATAATTACTTTTGATAAAGATGTAAGCATTAATGACTTACGAATTGCTATAAAGATATTTAAAGATCGCCTTATTGATATCCCATTAGATAAGTTAGCAGACCATGTTTTATCACTTGCTGAACCGCTTGCATCACAAATTAAGAATTATCAAAAGGTAATCGATTCATTTATTACTCAGGTTTTTACAGAAAAAATTAATCACATTACTCAAAATAAAGTTTTTGGTAAATCGAATATTATCTTAAGAGATGATATAAATAGAGAGACATTAAATAAGATGTTAGAATTAATCGAAAACTATTCTGTTTGAGATCGCATTGAAGAAAGTGTTGAAAATGATCAAAAACTTAAAATATCAATTAACGATGAACGAACATATATGTCTAAGCGAATCGAAAACAATAGCAATGTCACTGAGGTTTCAGTAATTGGTGCTCAAGCATCTGATTACGATGCAATGCGAACAGCATTAAATGTTTTAGAAATTTTACTAAAGAAAAGAGGTTAATATGTTTAATAAAAAATATAAACATGGAGATAAAATAACAGGTGATTTTCGTCTTTATTTAGATGGTCACCATCAAAAAGAATATGATAAAAATACTACAATTACCTTAGGAAATAATGAATATTTACCAGATTTAGATAAATATATCATTGGTCGTAAATATAAGAAAGTTTTAGAGGTTGAATTTACTTATTCTAAAAAGTTCGATGATCCAAAATTTGCCGGAAAAACAGTTAGGTTAGTAATATCACATGTAAATTCAAACCATATTGTTTCAGATGATAGCATAGTTGAAGAAGGTGGGGTCAAAGAAGAACTTGCAAAACTAAGAGCAGAAGTTTTCCATTTAAGACAACAAATTGCTCAAAAAGATTTAGATATACTTAAATTACAAACAGAGTTTAAAGAAAAAGCATCGCAGTTATCAAAAAAGGCAGATCAGATGTTACAACAAGAAATTCAAAACCAAAAGCAAAAACTTGAAAACGAACGAAATGATATTAAAAATTATGCTTTGCAATCTTTCTTTGAAGATTTTGTTATTCCATATAACAACCTTGTAATGGCAGTTAACTTTGGAAGTAATTCAACATCTGAGGAAACTCGTAATTACACAATTGGATTTAATATTGTTTTAAAACAATTTGAAGATGTTTTTTCAAGTAATGGTGTTGAAATAATTAATCCACAACTTGAAACTGAATTTGATCCAAGTTCACAAGCAGTAGTTGATTTTATCGACTCCGATATTGATAATATAGTAAAAAAAGTTACAGCATATGGTTTAAAATTAAACTCGCGTTTAATTAAACCTGCATCAGTTATACTGACAAAAAAAATTAGCAATTAAATTCTTTGTTTGCTAAATTATGTTATAATTAATCTATATAACAAACAAAAACAAAAAAACTATTAAGGAGAAAATCATGGCAAAAGAAATTATTTTAGGAATAGATTTAGGAACTACAAATTCAGTAGTTACAATTATGGATGGAAAAAAATCAGTAGTTTTAGAAAACCCTAACGGTAAAAGAACTACTCCATCTGTAGTATCGTTTAAAAACGGAGAGCAAATTGTAGGGGATAATGCTAAACGTCAAGTTGAAACTAACCCAAATACAGTTATCTCTATTAAAAGACTTATGGGAACTGATAAAACAGTTCATGTAAATGGAAGAGACTATAAACCAGAAGAAATTTCAGCAATGATTCTTTCATATATGAAAGAATATGCTGAAGCAAAATTAGGAACAAAAGTTAAAAAAGCAGTTATTACTGTTCCTGCATACTTTGACAATGCACAACGTGAAGCAACTAAAATTGCTGGTAAAATAGCAGGATTAGATGTATTAAGAATTATTAATGAACCTACAGCGGCTGCATTAGCATTCGGTCTTGATAAAGATCATAAAGGAATGAAAGTATTAGTATATGATCTTGGTGGAGGAACATTTGATGTTTCAGTTCTCGAAGTAGAAGATGGAACATTTGATGTATTATCTACCTCAGGTGATAACCACCTAGGTGGAGATGATTGAGATCATGAAATTGTAAACTGATTAACTAAGAAAATTAAAGATGTTTATAAATTTGAAGTTGGAACTGATAAAACTCGTTTAAATCGTCTTAAGGAAGCTGCTGAAAAAGCAAAAATTGATCTTTCTGAGCAAGGACAAGTTACTATTGCAATTCCTTTCTTTGGAATGACAGAAAATGGACCTGTTAATGTTGAATTAAACCTAAAGCGTAGCGAATTCGAAGAAATGACATCACATTTATTAGATCGCACTAGAAAACCAATTGAAGATGCTTTAAAAGAAGCTGGAATTACTGCTAAGGATTTGCATGAAGTATTATTAGTTGGTGGATCAACTCGTATGCCTGCAGTGCAAGATATGGTAAAACGTACCTTAAATAAAGAACCTAACCGTTCAATTAACCCTGATGAAGTCGTTTCAATTGGTGCCGCTATTCAAGGGGCTGTATTGGCAGGTGATATTGATGATATCTTATTATTAGATGTTACACCATTAACCTTAGGAATTGAAACTATGGGAGGTATTGCAACTCCATTAATCAACAGAAATACCACAATTCCTGTAACTAAATCACAAGTATTCTCAACAGCAGCTGATAATCAAACCGAAGTAACAATCCGTGTTGTGCAAGGTGAAAGACAAATGGCATCAGATAATAAGACTTTAGGTCAATTCAATCTTGGTGGAATCGAACCTGCACCTCGTGGAGTACCACAAATTGAAGTAAGTTTTACAATTGATGTTAATGGTATTACAACTGTTACAGCTAAAGATTTAAAAACAAATAAAGATGCAAAAATTACAATCACAAATTCAACAAAACTTTCTGAAGAAGAAATTCAAAGAATGGTTAAAGAAGCAGAAGCAAACAAAGAAGCAGATGCAAAGCGCAAAGAAGAAGTTGAAACCATTGTTCGTGCTGAATCATTAATCGACCAAATTAAAAAGGCAACTGCCGAACAAGGTGATAAAATGGATGAAAAAGCAAAAGCAGAGAGTGAAAAACTTATTAACGAATTACAAGAATTAATTGATAAAAAAGATATTCCTGCATTAAAAACAAAATTAGAATCAGTAGAAAATGTAATGCGTGATTTTGCAAACTATGCAGCACAACAAAATGCTACAAAATCTGAAACAAAAAATTCCGACGAAGACACAGCAACAGTTGTAGAAGACTAAAAATAACCCTATTATGGGTTATTTTTTTACTTTTAAGTCTAGATAATAGACTTAAAAGTAATTTTATATTACTATATAGTAATTTTTATATAGAAAAACAAATTTTATAATATAATATAACTTATGTAGAAAGGTAAGTATGAGTAAAATTACCAATTATAATGGTTTTGAACATTCTTTTAATGAGCAAAAAGCTTATGAATATATAGATGTTCTAAAAACTTTTTTAAATGATATGTTACAAAAAGCAAAAGCAAAAGGATTTGTTGTCGGAATTAGCGGAGGAATTGACTCATCGTTAACATATGCTTTAGCGAAATCTGTAACAGATAATACAATTGGGGTTGTAATACCGGTGCAATCAATGCTACAAGCCGATTTAGCAGATATACAAGCACTTGAACAAAGGTTTAACACAAAGTTTAAAACTATTAAATTAGGTGCTGCATTTAAGGCAATAAGCAAGGAATTAAACCTAGCAAACCCACTTTCAATCGCTAATATTAAGCCACGTTTAAGAATGACAACTTTATATGCAATAGCACAAGAAAATAATTATTTAGTTTTAGGAACTGATAATGCTGATGAAGTATATATAGGTTACTTTACTAAATACGGTGATGGTGGAGCAGATTTATTACCTATTTGTCAACTAACAAAGGGTGAAGTTGCTTATCTAGCTCTACTTTTAGGTGTACCGGATAGTATTATAAATAAAAAGCCATCAGCTGGTTTATGAGATGGACAAACAGATGAAGGTGAACTCGGTTTTTCATATCGTCAATTAGATTTTTATATAAATCACCTTGATAAACCACAAATTATTAAACAACACTTAACAAAAGATATAATCAACAAAATAGAATATAGACATAAAAATACAGAACATAAAAGACAACCTGTTTTTAAACCAAAACCAGTAGAATAGGAGACATTATGGCAGGACATTCACACTCAGCTAATATTGCACACCGTAAGGGTGCCCAAGATGCAGCAAGAGGAAAAATTTTTCAAAAACTTTCAAAAGAAATTTTTGTTGCTGCTCAATTAGGACCAGATCCAGATAAAAATCCTACTTTAAAACTTGCTATTTCAAAAGCAAAAGCAAAAAATATGCCAAAAGACAATATCGAAAGAGCAATCGCTAAGGCAGCAGGGAACAAAGATGGTTCATCATATACAGAATTAATTTTTAATGCTACTATTAGTGGTGGTGCTACCTTTATTGTTGTAACTTTATCTGATAATATAAATCGTGTTAAATCGAATATCCAAGCATATTTTAATAAGCAAAATGCAACCTTAGGAAAAACCGGACAGATACCTTTTTCATTTGATAAAAAAGGTATTATCGAATTTAGCAAACAAAATATTTCAGAAGATGATTTAATGCTTATCGCATTAGAAAATGGTGCAGATGATGTACAAAGTAATAATGAAACATTTGTCATCTTAACCCAACCTGAAAACTTTAGTGAGCTTAAATCCGTTCTTGAAACAGAGTTTAAAATTGATAATTTTGTCCAATGTGAAGTTACATATATTCCAAATATGTATGTAAGTTATGATGCGGAAAAACAAGCAAAATTATTAGATTTTGCTGAAAAATTAAAAGATGACGATGATGTACAAGATGTATTTCATAATGTAGAAATTAAATAATGCAGTGATTAAATAATCTTTATTTAGGTATTAACAACGGGATAAATAACCCTTATTTATCGAAATTTTTATTAAGTCTAATCTTTTTAATCGTTCTTTTGATGGTTCCTATTATCTTATCATTTGTGCTACCGATATTTAAAAAACAAATTCAAAAAACTAAAGTATACTTATATGCTTTTTCAACTGGTTTTTTTATAATACTTGCTTCCTTTGGTTTCTTGCGTGAATCATTAGAAGTTGCTTCGCATCATTCTGAAATATTTGGCGAAGGTACATCAGTATATTATTTATCTAATATTGGTATGGTAGGTGGAGGAATTTTAGTCGGATTAACATTTGCTTTTGTTTTAAAATTTGTTATTTCTTCAAAATTAAACAAACAACTGATGAAGTCAAAAAAACTTAGTGTTTTTGTCCACGAACATAAACATAGCAACAGCGAACATGACCACACCCACAGTCATGAAGAATTTTTAAGCAACCGAGAAGATAAATTACAACTTGTAGAAAATACTCTACTAGCAAAAACTGAAGGAAAGTTAAAGCTTATCGCTCTGTTATTATTACTCACACATCGCATCCCAGAAGGATTATTAATTGGTTATAACCTTTCACAAGTAGCAGCCGATGCATCAAAAGCAAGCGATATTACTGTAGCATACTTTATTTCCTTAATCTTACATCTTATACCCGAAGAAACCATATTCTACCTTAGATTACGTGATGCAGGATTTTCCCCTTGAAAAGCATTATTTACATCGTTTGCTGGGTTAGGTTTATTTTTACCCTTTATCCTAATTGGTATTTATGGTGGTGATTTTGTAAGTGATCCTCTTAAAAGTCTAATTTATTCGGGTATAGGTGGTATCTTTATTTTTACATCATTAGTTGAATTCTTTCCTGAATTCTATCATGAAATATTTAATAAGAAGAAATGATTTATTACTTTATTAATGTTATTTTTAGGAGTTGTTTTTTCAGTTATTATTCTTTCAATCCATTCACACGGACATTAAAAATACGGAAATTTTCCGTTTTTTTTAATGTCTATAAATATTTTTTATCAAATATCCCTATATATGGTAGATTTCTGAGTTTTTCTTTATAATCCAAACCAAAACCAACCAAGAATTCATCCGGAACTTTTATTGCTGAAAAATCTGCTTGCAAATCATTCTTTCGATGAAATGGTTTATCTAACAAAGTCAAAATTCTTAGTGATTTTGGTTTACGTGATAATAAAAGGTTTTGAATTTTTTCTAAAGTAATTCCACTGTCAATGATATCTTCAACAATTAAAACATCTTTATCAAAAATATCTTCTGCTAAGTCCATAATTATTTTTACACTACCTTTGGATTGGCTGCCTCCTGCATAACTACTTGCTGTAATAAAATCAAGCGAATGGTCAACTTCAACATCTTTAATCAATTGTGCTAAAAACGGTATAGAACCTTTTAGTAGACCTACAATAACTAAGTTATTGCTTGCTTGGTAAGTTTGATTAATTCAATCTGCACACTTTTTAATTTCTGCTTCCAAAAATTCTTGTGTATATAATATTTCTTTAATGTGTGGGTGTTTGTTCATTTTGTTCTCCTTGTGTTGTATTAAAAAAGCCGTAGCAAAATACGGCTTAATTCTATAAATGTTCTACATTTATAATTTTTACAGAATATTTATTTGGAGCTTCAATTTCAATAATATCTCCTGGTTTTCTACCAATCATAGCAACTGCTAAAGGACTTGACATTGATACCTTATTTTCAAACGGATTGGTATCGTGTGATCCAGTAATAGTAACTGACTTTTCTACTTTCTTTTCCAGCACTAAAAACGTTACCAACGAGTTTATTCCAACGGTGGTATCAGATTTATCATGTTTTGATTCGATAATTTGTGCATTATCAAGAATATTCTCAAGTTCGCTTATACGTCCTTCGACAATTCCCTGACGTTCCCTTGCTGCATCGTATTCGGCATTTTCAGATAAGTCACCTTGAGCACGTGCTTCTTTAAGGGCTTCCTGCACCGCCTTACGTTCAATGTTGACTAAATTTTCATATTCAGTTTTATACTCATCATATTTTTCTTGTGAAAGGTAAATAATGTTTTTATTGTCCATTTGATACTCCTAAATTATCTGTTATTATATCGCTTTTTACAATAAACAAGAATCGATTTGTAATATATGATACTTCATGCTTAATATTTTTATTTTTAAGTTTTTTATCTAACTCTAAAATTTCTGAATTTTTATATTTCTTTAGGTTTATTGCAAGCATACCATTTGCGTTGAGATTCGGATAATAATTTTCATACAAAGTATTAAGGTTCTTATCACTGTTAAAAACTGCTACAAAATCAATATTTTCATTATTATAAGGTAATACTGGTTGCATAAATTGATCCGGAAGTTTTCTACGAACTTCATTATATTTTATAAAATCAAATTCATCTAAGTCGTAATAACCTGCTAATTTGACTTTTTCAACCAAGCAAGCAAAAGGGAATAAATCATTTTTCGATATTACTAACAATGAAGTATATTTATTTATATAAAATGTATTAATTAACCCTTCGATATCTAAATCATCTGCTTTAGATTTAAATTCATCTTTGAGAATATACGGTAGCGTACCTATATCATTCCGTAAGGTTTGTATCTGAATTTGTGTTTGTTTTTGTGATTTTTGTACATATTTTTTTCTAATATATCTTGCATAAATTTGTAATCCGATATATATACCGATACCAACCACAAAAACTACAACAGCAGATACTCATAAGCCAGTTATTGTTGCTTGTGATAATTCCATTTAATTTCCTTTCTATGCTTATAATAATCTAAATACTCTTGCAAAATTAAAACTGCTGCTATTTTATCTTTATATAATTTTCTTTTTGCTCTTGTATATCCTGCTGAAATTAAAGTTTCATGAGCTTTTTTAGTTGTGTATTGCTCGTTTACAAATAAATAAGGAATATTAAAATTTTCATCTAATAATTTTGCAAATTGTTCTACCATTAAGGTTCTTTCGCTTTTTTGGCCACTTATTTTAAGTGGGTAACCTAAAATCAAGCCATCAATTTGGTATTGATTTATATACATTTTTATTTTATTTATAACTGCTTGAAAATCATTTTCATCCATTTCAAAATTTTCTAAACCAATTGCTATAATTTCATTTTCATCAGTTATTGCAAAACCACAGGATTTTGTTCCTAAATCTAAACTGAGTTTTCTCATTTAATACTATATAGCAGTTGCAAAATGTTTTTGTTATCAGAAATTTTTCCCATAGCTAAGATGTTGTTTCCACCACCTCTACCATTTAATAGCTGCATAAGTTGCTGTGCAATAAGGTTTGAATTATATTTTTTTGATGCAACAACTAACATTGGATCTATATCAGGAGAAGTTAAAACAACTAAAGCATCTGGATATTTTTCTCGCAATGTTGAGGCAACTATTTTTATTTGTGATTTATCAACTGATGTATTCAAATAAACTTTATGATTGTTAATTTCAACAAACTCCACTGCATCATAGTCAAAAACAAATGATTCAGTCTGTTTTTTACTTTCTTTTATATAATCATTGCGAACTTGCTGTATCTGATTATTTAAATATTCAATTGCTTGTTGCAAATTATTTGGTATCTCAATATCTTTTTTATAATTTGGATTGATTTTTTCAACTTTTTCAATACTTTTATTTAATTCTATAATTAACATATCTTTTTGTTCATTTAAATATTCATTTACTGTTTCAAATGATGAAATAGCGCGAATCCGGTATACACCAGCCGCTTTCTTTTCAACATTAGTAATTTTAAAATCTTCTAAATTAGCAGTATGTGATAAGTGAGTTCCACCACATAAATCGGCTGTAATACCTTCAAATTTTACTATACGGACTGCTTTAGGGTCCATATATTCAGCTTCTTCTAAAGTCATTATTGCACCGATTTCTTTGGCTTGTTCAGTTGACATTATTAAATAATCACGTTTTGCATCTTGTTTAATATATAAATGAATTAAGTCTTCGATTTCTTTAATTTGAGCTTCTGTAGGTTTTTTATCTGCTGGTAAATCAAATGTTAAGCGCTCTTCATTGTTATCGCTACCAAGTTGTTTAATTTGTGGTCCTAAAACTTTTCTTAGAGCACAAAATAACAAGTGAGTTCCGGAGTGGTTTCTCTCTAAACCACGACGAATTTTTTCATCAACATAGCATTCTATTTCATCGAAACGATTAATTTTACCTTCAACCTTATGAATATGGTTTCCGAACTTATCTTTAAAGACATCTATGATAATTATTTTATTATCATTTTGCAGCATATATCCTCGATCGTGTTTTTGCCCACCACCTGTAGCATAAAATGGAGTTTGCTTTAAAATAACATAACTTATTTTATCAGATGTATCAATTTCTTTTTCTGTATCTAGCAGATGTAAAATAGTGGTTTTAGATTTTGTATCAGTATATCCTATAAATTCATCTTCTTTATTTTTAATTAAGGTTAATGAGTTAATAACTTTATCCATTCCTGAAAGTTTTTTACCACGGCTTATTTGACTATGTTTTTCTTTTGCTTGATGATACGAATCCATTTCAATACTTATTCCATCTTGTGCAAGTATTTCAGTTGTTAATTCGATTGGAAATCCATATGTTTCAAATAACTTAAATGCTATTTCACCTGAAAAAATTTTTTGATTTGGCTTTATCTCAGATTTTAATAATAATCTTCCGTTCTCAACTGTTTTTAAGAAATTTTCTTCTTCTTCATAGATAATTTGTGCTACTTTTTTGGCATCATATTCATATGGTAAAGTGCTTTTTATAACATCAACTAATTTATATAAAAAAGGTTTATAAATACCTAATTGCATTGCTATATATGCGCTACGACGCACTAAACGACGTAAAATATAACCACGACCTACATTTGATATCTTAGCACCATCGGCAACAGCATTAACAACTGCACGCATATGATCAGCAATTATTTTAAAATAACTATTTATTTTATTTTGCTCAGGTTCTTTGGTAAAATAGTTATTTATATCATATCTAAAACTAGTATATTTTTCTATTTCATAAATTATTGGTAAAAACAAGTCAGTATCATAGTTTGTAGGGGCATCTTGTAAAATTGAAACAATTCTTTCAAAACCTGCACCTGTATCAATATTTTTTTGCTTAAGTTCTATATAGTTTCCTTCACCATCTGAATTATAAGTAGAAAACACAATATTTCATATTTCAATGTAGCGGTCATTTTCAATATCTTGTTTTAAAAGTTCGATGCCACGACTATCGTATTTTTGTCCACGATCATAAAATATTTCAGTATTAGGTCCACAAGGTCCAGATCCTACTTCTCAGAAATTTGTATCTTTTGTCCCTGCTATCAAGTGTTTTTCCGAAATTCCATGACTTAATCACAGATTCTTGGTTTCTAAATCTTCATAATAATATGTAAAATATAACTTTTCTTTTGGTAGTTTTAAATCATTTAATAAAAACTCTATCGCAAATTCAATAGCTTCTTTTTTAAAATAATCCCCTATCGAAAAATTTCCAAGCATTTCAAAAAAAGTATGGTGTCGAGCTGTTACCCCGACATTTTCTATGTCATTAGTTCGAATCGATTTTTGTGAGTTAGTTAAACGTCGAGATTGTGGAATTTTTTTTCCTGAAAAATAATCTTTTAAGGTTGCTACACCCGAATTAATTCAAAGTAATGATGGATCATTTTGTGGAATCAAACTTTTTGATTCAACAATATAGTGATTTTTAGATGCAAAAAAATCTAACCATCTTTGTCTTATTTCTTTTGATTTCATTATGCTCCTTATAAATAATCTAACCTTTTATCTTTATAAAATATTTCATCAATTGTTGCTCCACCAATGCACTTGTCTCCATCATAAATTACAACATATTGCCCCGGAGTAACTGCAGAAGATGTTTGAGAATAAGATACTTTTATATGTGTATCACTTAATATTTCAAGTTTAATTGGTATATCTTCTTGACGATATCGAAATTTAGCAGTCAAATTATTTTTATCAAACTCTGTATGATTAAAGGTGTAGTTCGAAGCAATCAAAGCATCCGAAAGCAGTCACTGCATTTGAGTGCTTGGTGCTACATAAATAATGTTTTTTGTTACATCTCTTCCGCAAACATAATAAGGTTGCTCCATCCCACCTAAATTAAGTCCTTTGCGTTGTCCGATTGTATAATAAAAACTTCCTATATGTCTTCCTATTATTTTATTAGTTGTAATATCAACAATATCCCCATCACAAGCAGGAATATAATTTTGTAAAAACTCACCAAAATTACGTTCACCGATAAAGCATATTCCTGTCGAATCTTTTTTATCTGCGGTTGCTAAATCAAGTTTATGAGCAAGCTCCCGAATCTGTGGTTTGGTTAGTTCTGCGAGTGGCATTATAACATTGGTAAGTTGCTCGCTGGTTAATTGTGCTAAAAAATATGTTTGATCTTTATTGGTATCTTTTGCACGATATAAATGCCCGTTTTCAACCTTTGCATAATGTCCCATTGCAATATAATCTGCTTTCAGTTCATTAAAAGCATATTTGGCAAACTTGTCAAATTTAATATATTTATTACATAAAATATCAGGATTCGGTGTACGCCCTTTTTGATATTCTGATATAAAGTTTTCAAAAACATTTTGTCAATACTCTTGCACAAAATCAACTCTATATAGTGGTATTTGTAATTTTAATGCAACTTTTTGAGCATCTAAATAATCTTTTTCTTGTGGACAAATATCACTATTCACATCTTTGTTTCCTAGATAATCGTTATTTACTACACTATCTCAATTGCGCATAAATAAACCTACCACTTCATAACCTTGTTGTTTTAATAAATATGCACAAACTGACGAATCAACACCACCACTCATTCCTAAAACAACTCTTGCCATAAACTCCTTTCATCAAATTATAAAACATTTATAAATATGTAAAAATACTAGACAATTTAGCCTAGTATGCTAATATGCTTTAGCGAAAATTACATAGCGATTAGTGATATTATTACAATCTTCAAAAATGCAGTGATTTCTATTCCCTGGTTTTTTAAACAACTTAATCGGTATACATCTGGTGGTAGCACCTGTTTCTTGTTTAATCCGTCTTTCTGCTTCATCTAAGCAACAAAAAGGAGCATAAACAAATTTTCCTGCTTCAATTTGTTGTTTTAATTCTTGATACGAATCTACATAAACCACATTTTCTTTCAATCGTTTTAATGCAGTTTGATATAAGTTATTATGGATATCGGTTAAAGTTTGTTTTACTGTTGCTTTTATATCAGTTATTTTAACTTGAAATTTTTGCAAAGTATCACGACGAACAAAAGTTACCTCATCGTTTTCTAAATCACGTGGTCCTATTTCAATTCTTAATGGAACACCTTGGATTTCGCTATTAGATGCTTTAAATCCAGGATTTCGATCAGAATTATCTAAATTTACACGGAATTTTTTAGATAACTCATTAAATATGAATTTACCTATAACAGATACTTTTTCAGATTTTTTATTAAATAACTCCAAGATATCAACTTGAATTGGTGCAACAAATGGAGGAATAATAATTCCGCGATTATCTCCGTGTGTCATAATAAGGGCACCTAACAAACGAGTAGAAACACCTCAGGATGTTTGATAAACATAATCAAGTGTATTTTCTTTATTTTTGAATGTTATTTCATATGGTTTTGAAAAATTTTGTGCTAGATAATGGCTTGTTCCCGCTTGCAAAGCCTTTCCATCTTTCATCATCGCTTCTAGCGTATATGTCGAGCAAGCTCCTGCAAATTTTTCACTTGGTGTTTTCTTACCTACTATTGTAGGGATTGCAAGAAAATTTTTCAAAAATTTTGCATATGTATTTATCATTTCACGAGTAAATTTTCGGGATTCTAAGGGATCAGAGTGACAGGTATGTCCTTCTTGTCATAAAAACTCACGTGAACGTAAAAATGGGTTAGTGGTTTTTTCCCAACGCACAACATTGGCTCATTGATTATAAATTATTGGTAAATCATTATAGGAATTTATGCTCTTTTTGAATAAATCTGCAAATAAAACTTCAGATGTTGGACGAATAACAAGTGGTTCATCTAATTCACGATCCCCAACACATGTCACAGTTGCTAATTCAGGATTAAATCCCTCAACATGGTCCTTTTCTCTATCAAACAATGATTTAGGTATTAATAATGGTAAATAAACATTTTTAATTCCTTTAAATCTAAAAATTTTATTTAACTCTTTTTGAATAATTTCCCAAATACCATATGAATTTGGTTTGAAAATAATAGAACCTTTTGAAGGTCCGTATGCGATTAAATTCCCGTTTTTAACTACATCTGTATATCACTTAGCGAAATTTTCTTCTAATGGTGTAATTTTTTCTAATTCACGATTCATATTTTGCTATTATACCACTTTCTCTATGTTTAAATTGTGTGTTTGGTCATAAAAAAACACCCCTAAAGGTGATATGGCTGCCCCAGTTAGATTCGAACTAACGCATGTCGGAACCAAAACCCGATGCCTTACCGCTTGGCTATGGGGCAACATGGTGGGGGGAGAGGGATTCGAACCCCCGAATCGTAAGAAAGTGGGTTACAGCCACCCGCATTTGGCCGCTTTGCTATCCCCCCGAGTTGCTAAGATATTATAACAGTTAATAATTTTTTTCATAATTTATTTTCACTTTTTTTATTATCAGATGTAAATTATTAACTATAAAACCATTATTTTGATAATTTTTTAAATTTCTCATTATCAAAATATAATGTAAAACATTATTTTAGTTTTTTTATGTTAAAAAGAAAAATTTAAGATAAAATTAATATGAGCCGACATCGAGCAATATGCTTAATTGTCACAGCCTTCTTTTGAAGGTTTTTTTAAATTTAGCAAACTAAGGGGTAAAAATGTTAGAGATTCAAAATTTAAGTATGGTTTTTAGTGATAAAAAACTTTTTGAAAATGTTAATTTAAAATTTACTGAAGGAAATACATATGGGGTAATTGGAGCAAATGGTGCTGGTAAATCAACATTTTTAAAAATTATGTCTGGTGAACTAGAAGCTTCTGCAGGACAAATTATAAAAGAAAAAAATAAACGCATTTCTGTTTTATCTCAAGACCACAATGCATATAATAATTATAATGTAACCGATGTTGTAATAATGGGAAATACTGATTTATATGCAGTTTTAGAAGAAAAAAATGCCATTTATGCAAATCCCGATGCAACAATGGATGATTACACAAGAGCCGGTGAACTAGAAGATAAATATGGTGAATTAGGGGGCTGAACAGCCGAAAATGATGCACAAGAATTGTTATCAAATCTTTCAATTCCAAAAGAAAAATGAAATGTACCGATGTCACAATTAACAGCTAATCAAAAAATTAAAGTGTTATTGGCAAAAGCATTGTTTGGAAATCCGGATATTTTGATAATGGATGAACCAACTAACCACCTTGATTTACGTTCGATTAAGTGATTAGAAAACTTTTTGACTGATTATCAAAATGTTGTTATCGTTGTTAGTCATGATAGTGATTTTCTTGATGCAATTTGCACTCATATTGTTGATATAGATTATAATGAAGCGAAGATTTATACAGGTAATTATTCATTTTGAAAGCAATCATCTGAATTAGCCCGTGAAATAATGAAACAAAGTAATATTAAAAAAGAAGTACAAATCGAAAAACTTAAAGAATTTATTGCTCGTTTTAGTGCAAATGCTTCAAAATCAAGACAAGCAACAAGTAGAAAAAAAGCACTGGAAAAAATTTCTTTAGATGAAATCAAACCTTCTAATCGCAAATACCCTTATGTTCGTTGAGAAATGAATCGTGATCACGGGAAGCAAATCTTATATGTTGAAAATCTGACTTATAAAAATGAAAATGGTGATGTTTTGTTTGAAAATGTATCATTCACTTTACGTCCTGGTGAAAAAATGGTTATTGTCGGTGATGATGATATTGCTAAAACCAGACTTTTAGAATGTATTATTGGTGAAAGAAAACCATCGAGCGGAACTATAGAATGAGGTCAAACTATAACACCAAGTTATTTCCCTAACGATAACAGTAAATATTTTGATACCAACGAAACCGTTTTAGAATGAATTTCAAAATGACCTTTATTAAATAAAGAAAAAGAGAATAAAGAAAATGACGATGCTCGTATGCGTGGTTTTTTAGGGCGCATGTTATTTAGTAATGATTCAGTATTTAAAAAAGTTTCCGTTACAAGTGGTGGAGAAAAAGCACGTTTAATGTTTTCAAGAATGATGCTTTTAGAATCAAACTTTATTGTTTTAGATCAACCACTTGATCACCTCGATGCAGAAAGCATTGATTCAGTAATAGAAGGAGTTAAAAGTTATAAAGGTGGTGCAATATTCACTACATATAATCGCGCTTTTGTAAATCAATGTGCCGATGTGATTTTAGAGCTTCAATCACCAACAAAAAGTTTTTTATTCCGTGGTAGCCTTGAAGAATACGAAGAAATTATGATGGGTAATTAAAATTTATGAAGATAATAGAAAAAGTGTTAGATAACTTGAAAAACGGTGAAAATCTTTCGCAAAACGTAAATTTTGTGAAAGAATATTTACTTTCTGCAAAAGAAAAAAGTAAAAATGACATTACAAAAGCATTTCGTTATGCAAACGATGATGAATGATATACAACAAAAGAAGATATTAAATTTTTTATTGATAATGCTAAAATTCCCCAAAATAAGGTAATTTGATGTCCGTTTGATTTACCTGATTCAAATTTTGTAACTGTATTTAAAAATAATGGCTATAAAGTTCTTTCATCACACATATATAATAGACAAGATTTTTATAAATATCAACCAGATGAAAATTGAGATATTATCATTAGCAATCCACCATTTAGAAATAAACATAATTTATTAAAAAGACTTCTTGAATTTAACAAACCATGAGCACTGATCTTTGGAATTCAAGCATTAAATAGTGAAAAATTTTGTGATTTTTTACAAAAATTCAAGAGGGTGCAATATGTACATTTAAAACGTAGAATGTGTTTTACAAAGAATTATTTGAACTATGATCATATGAATTTTCAAAGGCCATCATTTGCAAGTATGTGAATTGCTAACGACTTATTCGATAAAGATATCCAGGTATGGAAAGGTGTAGATTACAAAAAAGATGGAAAAGAATATACATAAAAATATAATACAAATTTGTATTTCTGATAAATATTTTGATTCTTTATTTATTCAACTAAAAAATATAGATAGCAAAAAGACACAAAAAGATTTAAAAAGAACCATTTTAGATGAACTTATATATAATAAATTCATTAATAATATTTCTCCAAATAATATCAACTGAATTTTTGAGAAGAAACAATATCAAGGTTTGTTTATTACGAATACCAACACACTTGTTTATTTTAGTCAAAAACTAAACAAAAAATTTAAATTAAAAAGCAGAAACGCTTTTATTAAGCAAAACTCTCTACCTATTATTAAATTATACGAAAACAATCCACAATTCAAGAATATTTACCTTTGTTTAAATCCTTTAGATTGATATTTCTTAAAGTTAAAAAATCAAAAACTTTACATTTCAAATTCTGTAATTCTCGATCTTGAACAACTAATATATATAGATTTTAAAATTAGTTATTCATTTTTAGATTTTATAGATCAGAATATAAAAAATAAAACAGAAAACTTATCTAGAAATCTCTCATTAATTCAGTCTATAAAACAGAAACAATTATCTAGTTTAAAAAATAAACTTAATAAGCCGTTAATTATTGAGTATCAAATGATAAAAAATCACATTTTTATTGATGTTTATGGTAAATTTGATGGTGTCAACAGACAAGACACATTATTGTCATGTAAAATTATTTCAAAATTATCACACCAATTTGAACAAAAAACCTTAAATCTTTGATTGCTAAATGGTGATTCTGTTTCTATGAACATAAAAAAGTATGTGACTTCATTAGGTTTTTCCTTCCAGTATAACACAACCGTAAATGAGCAAACTAACAAATATAATTACGATATAGATAAAACAAAACAATTTTTATTAAGAAATCAAAAATTCCTTAGAGCCAATATATATAAAAAATACAATAATTATATTAATATAGGTGAATGTTTTGCTTGTGATTATAATATTAATGAAAATCTTATAACAGCACATATTTATCGTCATACAGATATTCAAGCAGAGCATCAAAAAAATAATATAAGTATCGATGATGCATTTAATTTAACCACATCAGGTGATAACAGATTTCTTTTGTGTCCAAACCATGATAAAGAATATGAAAAAGGTGTTATTTTTTTCGATCCATTTAGTTTTGCTTTCAAGGTAAATAAACACTTTTTTCTAAAGCATGAAACAAAAAAAATAAATTATGTAGATTCAAAACTAATTAATAAATTTAATAATTTACCAAAAAATGCTTTATCATCTATCTTCAATACAAATTTTATAAATAACATTAACAAACATATAACCAGATTAAAAATTATCAATGAATAGATTTTTTGTTAATTGTAAAGAAGATAATTATTTCATTTTGGATGCAGATGTTTTAAAACATCTTAGTGTGATAAGAATACAAGATAGACACTTCATCTGTGTTTATCAAGAAAAATTTTATGAGTGTGTTTTAGAACATAACAAAGCGAAAATAATAAGGGAACTAAATCTTTTTAATGAACATAAATATAAAGTTGTTTTAGCTTTATCGGTTATTAAATATGAAAGATTTGAATGAGCTTTACAAAAAGCTACTGAATTAGGTGTGGATATTATAATACCGATGCAAACAGAATTTACTAATAGGGAGTTAATTAACCATTCTAAATTTCAAAAGAGAATTCCTAGATTTAAAAGCATCATCAAAAATGCTGCAGAACAATCTTTTAGAAATAAAATTCCCGAATTATTACAGTTACAAACTTTTGACCAAGTGATTACATACCAAGTTGATAATAAAATTTTAGCGCATGAAAAGGTTGATTTTCAAATTAAAATAAACCAACCTATATCAGAAAATACTTTATTTTTTGTTGGTCCTGAAGGTGGTTTTAGTGACAAAGAAGTAACAAAAGCCATGGATAATAACATCAAAATAGTTTCACTTGGAAAAAGAATTTTAAGAGCAGAAACTGCTGCAATTTTCATGTTATCACAGCTTGAAATTGACTAATTCATATATATACAAGTCGAATTTAGCATAAAAATTTAAACTTCTTAAATTCGTGTTATATTAATTTTCTGGTATAATAAATTAGCATTTTTAAAAAATATGTCAATTTTAATTAACGTAGGAGGATGTATGAGACAAACAACTATTGTAAATACACAACAAGCAAATAAAAAATGATATGTAATCGATGCTGAAGGACAAGTTTTAGGTCGTCTTGCTGCATTTGTTGCTTCTGTTTTAAGAGGAAAAAATAAACCTACATTTACACCAAATGCTGATATGGGTGATAATGTTGTTATTGTAAATGCCGCTAAAGTTATTTTGACTGCTAAAAAAGATGAACAAAAAATTTACTACTCACACTCAGGTTATCCTGGTGGTTTAAAAAGTATTACAGCAGCAAAGTTAAGAGTAAAAAGACCTACTGCATTAGTAGAAAAAGCAGTTAGTGGAATGATTCCTCATACAAAACTTGGTAATAAACAGCGTCGTAATTTATTTGTTTATGCAGGTCCAGAACATAATCAAAAAGCACAAAATCCAGAAAGATTAGAGGTTAAATAATGAACCAAAAATTAGAATACCGTGGTTTAGGAAGAAGAAAATCATCTGTTGCTCGTGTTAAATTAACACCAGGAAAAGGAAAATTTTTAATCAATAAACGTGATGCTCGTGAATATTTAACATCTGATATATACTTAAAAGATGCTAATCAACCTTTTGTATTAACTGAAACATTCGGAACATTTGATGTTAATGTTAATGTATGTGGTGGTGGATTAAGTGGTCAAGCCGGAGCAATAAGATTGGGTATTGCTCGTGCTTTATTAGAAGCAAGTGCTGATTACCGTGCTATCTTAAAAAAAGCAGGAATGCTTACTAGAGATGCTCGTGCTAAAGAGCGTAAAAAACCTGGATTACGTGCTGCACGTCGTGCAAGACAATTCTCTAAACGTTAATTTTCAAATAATGCTAGATTATTATATAAATATGATATAATAGTCTTGCTTATGCGAGCGTAGCTCAGCTGGTTAGAGCACACGACTGATAATCGTGAGGTCGATGGTTCAAGTCCATTCGTTCGCACCATATCAAATTTGACTAAACAAAAGAAGGTTTTACCTTCTTTTGTTTTTGTCTTTATTGTTTTCTTAAATATTTTCTCGATCTTTGTAAAATAAAAATGCTTGATATAAGTCTTTATAAATTACATTACCATTGCTTAACTCTTTAAAATGATAACCAAAAATTAAAAAATAGAATATCGGTAGTGCAGATTTTGAGTTTATTATAAAGGCCTTTACAGATAACATATTCATCAAAAACTTCTTATTATTATCAAAAAGATGATACAATGGTTTGTTTTCATCTGATTTAGACTCTGTTTCACCACTTAAATATAATTCGCTTTCATCATATTCAAAGTATATTAGTCATTCATTGAAGTTATTTTTCATCTTTTTGTTTTTAATGTACATCTGTATTATAAAATAAAATAAAAGAATAATTATCAAAAGATATACAGCATCAAAAATATGAAAATAACTTAAGGTGTTAATCAAGTCGTTATCAAAGTTGATTATTTTATAAACAGATAAATTTATTAATAATTCATTTAAAAATAAGGAAAAAGTTATAAATAATAAGAAGATACCATATGAATATAGCTTATTTTTACTTTCTTTTATATATAACAATGCACCTTTTTTAAATAATATATTTGTTTTCTTTGCTTCAGAAATATGTATTAGTTTTTCTGTTTTATATAAAAGAAAATTAGTAAATGAATTATCTTGAACAAACAACTTAATCAATAAAGCAAATGAAAATAAAGATATTATGAAAAATAAATTTATAGTCGTTAGTATAATAATGGATACAATCATTATTTAAACTTCCTGATTAAAAAAATTCACATAATCCATATATAAACCATAAAAATAATCACTATGTTCTTCTTTAAAAGATTTGTGCATATCAAAGATAAAAAATGCAAAAATATCATATGCATCGGCTTTGAATAACTTTTTAAATTCCTTAGTTGTCATTATCCTATCCTTAAAATCAAAAATATTTGTTGGTAAATGTATATAATTATTTATCGGCAACCCACTATTAAAATAAATATTTACATCTAGCATATTTTTAGTATCTAAAATGTTTGTATTTTTTACTTTATAATCAAAATATTTAAGTACTTTTTTACCAAGAAAATAACCCTTAAAACAATATCTAAATGTGAATATATCCATAACCAAAAAGGCTATATATATAAATACAAAAAGTAATATCATTTCTGGGAATGTTTTAGAATTCAAATAATGATCTAATAAAATAAATAACAAAGTAAGTGGTGGTAAACTAACAAATCTAAAGATTATGATTATAAACCAATATAATATTTTTCGATTGTAGGTCAATAGATACTTACGAAACTTATATCAACCTTTAATAAAATTTATGTGGTATTCTTTAGTTTTTTGAGTTATATCCCTTATATATGTATCTTTTGTTATAAAAAAGAAGTTTTGATATCTTTTTGTATAAATAACAACAAAAAATATATGTACTAGAATCACAAAACAAATATTTATAATAAGAAAAATAAAAATATATTCTATTGTCATATTATCCTAAATTATCAGTTTTTGTTTTATTAGGTAATTTTCTTATATATCAATAATTATATTTTTTGTTATATACTTTTTTCAACCCTCATAAATGAAGTAATCAATCTGGCTTATCTAACATTTGATTTAAAGTTAATACTTCATTGGTTTTAAGATTTTTGAAAACTAAATTTCTTCCACCTATACCACCTTGGTTATAAGTTTTATTTAGTGGTGTTTCCTTTACAACTACTCATTCTACGGTTTTAATATTATTTAAATTTGATGCGATGTTTTTTAATTTATTCTCTAATGATCTTAGATAGTCATTTACCTGAGCATTCATATTATCTATATTTTTTATTTCTAAACCAGATAAGACTCCATCTAGTATCTCAAGTTCAAATCAAGGAATATGAACAAACATTTTTTGCACAAATACACCTTTACTTACTTTGCTAAATTTAAAAAAATTTCTTTTATAATTTTTAGCAAGAGTATAAATATTTCATGTTCATCCTGAAATTACATTCTTAGCATATGAATAACCTTCTAAAACTCCATCCAGCAATGATGATTCAGGTAAATTAAAAAATCCCTTTAATTCTTTTCTGTTTTTTATATAAGCATCTCTTTGTGTTTCAAAACTATTTATTATAGCACTTAGTATAAAAGAAGTTGTAGCAGACAAACCACTCGCAATGAATCCTAAACCCAAACTAAATATCCCTAAAAAGAAACTAAAAGCAGAAGCGACAGCAGTACCTACTTGTAAACCGTACATAATTTTTAGTCTTTTGTTATATCAAAGTATATTATCATTTATATCTTTATATGTTTTTACAATTTTATCTTTCTCTTTTTCAAGTTCAAAAAACTGCTTTGTAAGTGTTTTTGAGTTTACTTCATTATTATCAATATTAATAACATAACCTTTATTTGTATCTAAAATAACTCTTTTTATTTTTGTTTCATCTCGTAAAGATTCTTTTGTTTGTTCTTTATTATTAGTGATATTAGATTTAAAATTATTCAATGATGTCTTTAATTCTTTTTTAAATTTTTTATATCCATCATTTGAAATAAAATTGTTGATTTTTTCTTGTTGTTCTGGTGTAACTACATTTTTTTCTTTATATATTTTTACAAAATTACTTGCTAGTTCCTTAAAATCAGTTATGGAAATCTCATTGACTGCTTTTACTGTGCCTTTTTTCTTTGACATTAAATTTTCGACTATATTATCAAGTAACACATCTTTATTTTTAAACAAAGATTTAGACAAATATGAAACTTTTTCTAATTCATTATATTTTTCAGTATAAGTAAGGTTTTTAGTTAGCTTACTTTCTATTTGAACATTATTTTGATTTATTCCAGATAAACCACTTAGTCCTGCAATGGGTTCACCTAATTGAAAAATTACTTTTTTCATATAATTCCTTTTATGTTTTAATTTTATCAAAAATTTTGTATTTTATACAACCTATTTATAGACAAATATTAACTTAAATTATATGTTAAGCGATAAAAGTGTATAAGTGTTTCTTCATTTTTTTAATTAAAATGCATAATAATGAAAATATTTTCGTGTTTTTTAGGTAATTTGTCTTGAATTGCCAACTTTCGACTTGTTTTTTTTTTTTTTTTTTGTAAAATAAATCTATGAAACTAATAAGACTTATAAAATATTCAATTTCATCGTTTATACCTGTTATAGCCATTACAACAAGTTGTTCTAAGGTAGAAAGCAAAAAAGAAGAACCTAAAAACCTGGATATTTCATATGATTATGATATTTTTACTGTTCCATATCAATATACAAACTTTATCAATAAGTTAGAAGCACTAGATGCAAATGATTATGATTTTGTGATAATAAAAACAAGTAAAATTGGTATCACAAAGAAGTTTACAAGACAAGAATTTATCAAGCTACAAGCAAAAATTAAGTCAAACACTTTAAAATTTAATCTAGATACTAAATCAGAAACATTGCTTACATTAGATGCAAACAATGATAAAGAACTTAAATCAATTGAAAAAGAATTACAAAAGTTTTTTAATAACTATTATGTGGATATTAATTGATTTGAGGACACATTAAAAAATATGATTCATGATGCAGGTGGCGGAATTAGTGGTAGAATTTCATATCAAAAAGCAGCTCAAAACAATAAACTCAATGAATATAACGAAGTTGTAAGCGAAATAAAAAACTTCTTCATTAAAAATGCCAATATCAAACTTGCCGATGATTTGCAAATAACAGAAATTAATCAAAATATCAAACCAGGTTATTCGCTAAAAATTAAACTTAAAACAAGCGAGAAAAACTACGAATCAAATGTTATTAAAATTGACTTTTCAAAACCTAAAAAAGATTGAAACGATGCAAGAATTATAGATGAAAATTTAAGAAACACAATAACTAAGAAAATGAAAATTGCTATAAATGACTATTTTGAAAGAAATGAAAATGCAAAAAACTTTATAAAATTCATTAAACTATTAATTTTAATCGATGACAGAGGGATCATAGCATCAAAAATTAGTAACTCTCTTTCGAAATTTGTTTGAGAAATGGTTTCTAAACTTCCTTTTATTAAATATGTTCCTTTCTTTTTGAAATATAAGTTAGAATTGATAACAAATAGTTTTGTAAATAGATTCATAAATAGATTCATAAATATTGCAATTGCATCACTGAAAAATAAAATCGCAGCAGGGTAAATACTCTGCTTTTTTTAAAAGGACAAAAAAATGGTGGAAGCAACGGGAATCGAACCCGTGTCCACACATAAATATAATTCATACTTCTACAGTTTAGTTTATTTTATTAATCAAATTATTTAAAACAAACAAAATAAATAACTTGATTTTAGCTTATTTAAGATTATTTATGCTAACTAATAACCCGATCCTTGTAAACCTTGTTTAATAGTCCAGGAAAAACTAAAAACAACTTGCTCTCTAATTCTTATGCGAAAGCAAAATTTGATTGTGTTGCAAAGAACACTGGTGAAACTTCTGGAGTTTCTGTTTTATTATCTTTTCCGTTTAAAAAAGCCTAGTAGAAATTATAGTCTTCCACACTACTGCGATACAAATTTACCTATATATGTCGAAACCATTATGCCCCCAAATAAGTTTTTAAAGTTTTTTGTAACCTTTTTTCAACTTCTTTTTTGGCTATTCTTTCACGTTTGTCATACTTTTTCAACCCTTTAGCAACTGCAATTTCAACTTTTATCTTTGATACTTTGTTAAAATAAATTTTTAAGGGAATAAGTGTAACCTGTTGAGTATCCAAAATATGTTTTAACTTACGAATTTCACTTTTATGCATTAATAACTTACGGATTCGGGTAGGTTCACATTTTACTTGCATATATTCTTTAAAAAATGCTTCATTTAAATATATTTCATTTTTATAAATTGAACCATAAGCAACATCAATACTTACAGAATTAGCGCGGGCTGACTTAACCTCTCATCCTTGTAGTTGAATACCTGCTTCATATTTATCTAAAATTTCATAATCTCGATGCGCTTGCTTATTATTTGCAATAATTTTCATAAGTTAATATATTATACAATTTTATTCGAATCATATAAAATGAGAATCTGTTTTTTATAAACCTTTATACATAATAATTTCTTAATTATTAAAATTTACATAGTCAAAATATAGCCCGTGATAATATGCCTCATGTTCTTTTCTAAATGATTCGTGCATTTTATAAATAAAGAATGCATATACATCCTGTGCATCTGTTTTAAAAGTTTTCTTAAAATAAGAAACTCTTAATAAGCGAACTTTATCGTCAAAAAATCATCTTGGGATATATATATAATTATTTGGTTTCAATCCGTTATTAAAATATACTGATGCATCTAATAGTGGTTGGTCTTCTATAACTATTGCTTGTTTAACACGCAGTTCAAAATGTCTAAGTGACTTTTTACTAAATAAAAAACCTTTAATATAAACATAGAATACAAACATAAATGCACTATAAGGAATAACTAACATACTTAAAAATTGAAATATTCAAATACCGGAAGATCCACCTTCTTTTTGATAAAGCACCATATTAGTAATATAATAAATGAAAATCACAATTAAGAGAAAACTTGTAATTGAAACAATATATAAAAGTTCTTTATAGATTTTATATATATATTTTTGTATTTTATTTCAACCATTAATAAAAGTAATGTGATATTCATTTGATTTTATTTTTATATCACGTTTATAAACATCTTCTATAATAAAACAAGGATATTGATATCTTATAATATACAATAAAATAAAAGTTGGCATCAAAATTAAGAGAATAAAACCCGCCATACCACCATTAATTCCTAAATAAAACTCTAATGGCATTTTTACCCTAAATTATCTATTTTTGTATGATTAGGTAATTTTCTTATGTAAAATTGTTTGGTTTTTGGGTTATAAACTTTCCTAAGATTTCATAATCATAGTTGTATGTCAGATTTTTTCAGCATTTCATCTATATTCAGAACTTGCCCAGTGCTTAGGTTTTTAAAAACTAAATTTTTTCCTCCTACTCCACCGTTACTATAAAGATCAGTTTGTAGTGTCTCTTTTATAACAACTCATTCAACTTTCTTAATCTCATCAATTTCTTTTGAGATAGCAATTAATTTTGATTCAATACTAGATAAAAAATTATTTATTTTAACTGCTACATCGTTTGTTTGTTTTATTTCGTTAGCATTAGTATATATATCGAGTCCATCTAAGGCTAGTGATGGTATATGAATAAAAAGTGATTTGAGAAGTTTTGCGCTCCCTTCGATAGCGAATTTAAAAAAATGACCTTCCTTATAATTCTTTGCTGCTGAAAATATGTTAAGTGCGTATCCATCAATTACATTACGTGCATATCCATAACCATCATATACACTTTCACCAAGATTTTGTTTTGATGGTTTAAATATCTTTTGTAATTGCTTCATATTATTTAAATATACATCTCTTTGTGTTCTTATATTTGAGATTGCAATACTTAGACCAATTGATGCAGTCGTTGAAACTACTGTCCCGATGAAGCCTCAGTCCAAGCTAAAAAAACCTATTATTGTACTTATTACAGAAGCAACTGACATACTTACTTGTGCTGCTAATAATTTTTTTAGTGTACTATTTAAATAAACAAGATTATCATTTATATCTTTATAAATCGAATTTAATTGTTTTACTTGCTTTTCTAATTCAAAAAAGTGAATAGTTAATTTTTTTGAATTTTCTTGTTGGTTGTTAATATTTATTTGATAACCTTTTTCTCCATCTAAAACAATTTGCTGAATTTCTTGACTTGATCTATTTCTTCTTTTATAGTCTTCATATTTACTTCTTAAATCCGATTTGAAATTATTCAAGTCTTTTTTAAGTTTCTTTTTAAATTCTACGAATCCTTTATTGTTAATATAATCACTTAATCTACTTGCTTGTTGATTTGTAATTAACTTCTTTTGTTTATATATATTTATAAAGTTTTCAGATATTTGCTTAAAGTTTGAAAAAGTAATTTCTGTTGTTGCTTTTGTTACAGTTTTACTTTTTGAAACAATGCTTTCTGTAAGATTATCTAAAATTTTATTATTATCTTTGAATAAATCTTTTGTAAGCAAATCATCATTTATAAAATCTAATACAACTCTTTTTTCTTCATTTTGAACTTCTAATTTAACAATATGTGCTGGAACACCAGCAATACCACCCAAACCAGAAATTGGATCACCTAAATCAAATAGTAATTTTTTCATATTTTCCTTTATTATTTTATGTTTTCATTTTATCAAAATTCATAAAGTAGGACAAAAAGATTATCATAAATACCTGTTAATCCTTTCGTCCTACTTTGTATTAATTATATAACCCTTTTTTATTTATTCATTCATTTTTTAAATATAAAAATTGTTTATATAAATCTATATATATAAGGTTCCCGTTATGAACTTCTTTAAAATGATAACCTCAAGCAAAAAAATAATTCATAGCAATTATTTTTTGTTTTTTACTTGAATAGCCTATTAAATATTCATAATTTAACAAAACCTTCTTCTCACTTTCATAATCAATATGATAAATAGGTTTATTTTTAAAATAGTTGGTTTCAGTAATTCCATTTAAAAAGTACTCATCTTGATGAAATTCAAATTTTTCTATTAAATTTTCAATTATTACTTTAGATTTTCTGAGTGCCTTGGTATATAATTTTAAAAACTTAAAAGTAACAATAAAATATATTACATATATAATATCTATCATCCTTATATAATTTAAATTTATAATTTCAGAATCTTTCATTTCAAATATATTATATTTTATTGCAATTTGTAGAGATATTTCTAATATTAATATCGCAAAAATTAATGATGTTAGAATACCAATACCAATTTTTTGATGTGTTTTACTTTTTTTAAGAAATATTTTTGCACCTTCTTTAAATAAAATATTAGTGTTTTTTGCAGATTCTAATCTAGATAGTATAGTAATTTTATTAGTTACAAAATTAGTCATATTAAGCCTTATAAAACTTACAATACATAGTCAAGTACTTGGTACAGCAGAAAAAATAAAACTAAAAATAATTACCATAATAAATACAAAAGAATCTCAATCCATAAATATATTTCCTTATTACTTTATTTTATCAAATATTGCTATTTATTGGAAAATATTAAAAACTTTCCTTATTACCTTGTGCAATAAACAAGGGAAGAAAAATTAGCATAAATAGTTGTTAATCTTTTTACCATCATTATCCCATCATAAGTATATAAAAATACTAGTCATAGCTAGTATTTTTATATAGTATTCTTATCTTTTTAACGAACCACGAGCAATGGCTTCTTCTAAAACTTGTCGCATCAATTTACGAGTATGACGATCTCTTTGGGTAGGAGAATCATAGTAAATATAGGCTAATAATTGATCACTTCAATAATTTTTTATGCTTGTGCTATATGACCTATTTCCTAACACGAATTCTTTATTAAATCCTCCACGTCTTGCCATTCCCATTGCAACCTTTTGATCAGTTGTAAGTTTATTAAAAATGAGTTTATATCTAGAATCATTAATTGCTTTTTCAAAACCTGACCATAAACCACCCATAAAGTAACCTTCAACATCTAAACCTGAAAGATTTCAGAAAAGTTCACCTGTTACACCTGCTCCCGTATGGATAAATCATAAGATAAATGCTGAAAGTCTAAATAATAACCTGAATTCATCATTTTTATAAAAGTCTTTACCTATTTTATATTGTTTTTTGCTTAGTTTTACAATCATTTGACGATATATAGGTGCAAAAATTGAACCTAGTAAATCCGAAACTTTATCTCCGTTCCTGAATATCTCTGTTATTCCACCATATACTACTCCATATGGTGCTGGCACATCTTTTTTAGCATTTGGTGAGCTTGGTTTATTCGATGAACCCGATGCATTCGAATTACTTACAGGTTTCTTTTTAAGTATTAACGTATCAATAAAATGATAAATCCCGCCTCTTTTGTTCATATCACTAGTTTCAAATAAAGAATTTAAAAAGCGAACATAATTTTCATCACCAATTGCATCTGCAATAAATGCAATTAGATTAGCTTGACTGCCCATTTTACCTATATCAATGTTTTTATGATCATTAGTTAATATCATGTATAAAGCACCATCTAAAAAAGCACGTTTTATATAAGCAAAATTATCTTTATTTTTACTTAATTGTATTTTTTTAATGTTTTCATATATGTTATTAACTATTATAGGTAATTCAGGACGTTTTACTAATGCTTTCATAAGGTTACTTATAACATTTTGGTATAAAGTTAGATGCTTGTTTTCAGTAAGATTAAATCCTACATTACGAAGTTTGGCAATCATCACTTGTGCAAGTCCTTTAGCAATTCTTGGATCAGGGTTAGACAATGTTTCTTTAACTCATGTAGTAAATTTAGATTTAAAATCTTTTGAATTAGGTGATTTAAATAAGATATTTATCGCTCCAAATCAATCATCAGCAATTTGATAATCATTTCCACGATCAACAAAATCACCTATGACCATATTAATAATATCACGGATATTTTTGTTTTGTAAAGCTAAAATAATTGTGTCATTAATTACACTTGGATCATTGAAAACTCCGTCTTCAACTAAAACCTTTGAAAGGTTAAGATCGTGAATTACTTTAGTTATTTTAGTCTTATCATCTAACAGGTTTGATACTAAATTTACCAATAACTCCTTAGCACCAACTTTATGCTGTGTAATAACATGATCGTTAATAACTTTTTTAATAAATGGAAAATCAGTAACTTTTATCGTTTGTAATGCATTAGCGATAAACTTAGATTTAAATCCATTAAAATCATTAACCTGTTTAATGGTTTGTACCATTGAATCAGCAAGGTTATCAAATACACCAATTCGATTAAACATATTGCCAAAATCATTTGCGAATGCTTCGATAAAGTCATTAATATTAGTTGATTTCTTAACATTTAAAAATGATACTGCTTTTTCAATCACTGATTTAATTGCTGTTTTAGTTGCAGCTGATGATAAACCATCTAAAGCAAGTTTTTTAATTGAATTTTTAAACTCACTTTCATTTGCTGCTACTGAAATATATTTTTTAAACACATCGAAAAAAGTGTTTGAATAAGCAAATGTATTTACATTATTTATGTAGTATTTAGCAATATTTGTAATTAAGGTTTTTAATGTATCTACTTTTAAAGCAGAATTAATTAAATTAGTAAATTCGCTTTGTGATAAAAATCCATTTGTAATAAATGCTTGTGTTTTTGCATCAAAAGAGTTTCAAATAAATCCACCAAAATCAACTTTCTGTATTGTTAATTTAACTATATTTTCAACTAAAACAATAAAATCATTTTTGTTTTGTTGAACACCATTTTCTCGAACTACATCGTTAAGTAAATCAATGATTTTTGCTTCATAATCATGAGATGAAACAAATAACTTGAAACTTTCTATTAATTTATTTAATACACTATTAAAATCAAAATTAAGTCCATTTCTTGCTACTTCATCAACTGATGAATCAATTAATAAATCTGTAACAGGAACATAATGATTAACTTCTTTAATTGCACCTAATAAAGCTTTTACTAAGTCTTCTTTATGTGATACATTAATTAATAATGCAGCAAAGTCTGAGTGTTCAAGTTTATGAATAGCAAATTTAGCAATAAGGTTCTTGATATCATCATTTTTATAAAATAGAGATATTAATTTCTTGCCAATAGTTTTTAATGAATTTTTAAAATCATCATTATTGAATATATTTTTAATTAATTCAGAAAGATTATGTGAGTTTTTAATAACATCATATCTACTTATAACATTATCTAATAAAGTTGCTATTCTTAATTTAATTTCATTATTTTTTAACAAACTTTTAATTACTTTTTTAAGTAACTCTACATCAATGCCATTGCTTGTATATGAATTTGGGTTCTTGAAAATATAAGCAAACATTTGATCGACAAATGCATCATTTTCACTTATTGAGTTATATAAAGCAACACCAATTTGTACTACTGTATTTTTATGATTTTTAATATTTTCGAATGTTTGTAATGCTGCAATTAAAACATTATCATTAAATACAAACAATTTTGGTATTTCAACTTTTAATTTTGCTGCATATGCTGCAAATGAATCCGTTGATGCAAATGTATCAGTTAATAAGTTAATTAAGGGTTGATATACATTAATTTTTTGTAAAAATGGAATTATTGAAGAAATTAAATCATGAATTAATGAAATCTTATTAATACCAGCAAGATTTAAGCCTAATTGAGTTATTCATTTATCTAAAACACTTGCTAATATATTTGAAACCGTTGTGTTGGTTAATATATTTTGAATTCCATTTGCAAAACTTGTTTTAACAAAATTTGCTATATTGGTATTTTGTAGTAAATTCTTAATTAAAGCAAAAGGGTTGTTTAAATATGTGATTCAATCGGTATTTTTAATCAATTCAGGTACAAATGTTTGCATTGCTTGAGTTGATAATGTATCGTTTAATACCACTTTTACAAGTTGTTTAATATCATCTTTTGAAATAATCGATAGTATTTGTTGGTTATTAATTGAATCGATTGCAGAATTGATAAATTTATCAAAATATCCATTATTTTTTAAATGAATTAACAGTTGTGTAACAACCTTAATAAAGGATTCTTTATGTGTGGTAATAACGTTTGTAGCAAGTAGTGAATCTACATATTGCTTAGGATTTTTAAATACTTTTTCAGTAATAATTTGTGATATTTGATTAGGTATTTGAGCAATTTTTACTAATACATCATCAGTACTTGAAGCAGCTTGTTGCAAAGTTTCAAATACTTTTTCGATAATCGGATCAATTAAACCGATGTGATGCACAACATCTTTGATATTACTTACAAAAGCACGAATAAATACTTCATTTTCTGTTACATTTACACCATTTTGAACAAGTAAATTCTTAATGAGTTCATAAAGCGAATTATTGATATCAGAATTTTGTAATAAATCATCAATAAATGCTTTTAAATCAACTTTTATAGAATTTATATCTATAACTGTTAATAATTTTTTAAATAAATCATTATATGAAGTAACATTTTCAAATTCGTTAATATGTTCAATTAATTTACTAAATGTTGCATTAATTAAATTGTGAAAATGAATGTTCTTCAACATTGCTTTAGCAACATCTGAAAGTTGACTTAATCCGATAAAGTTTTGAATCTGTGTTTTTGTAGCAGTTGGTAAATTATTTATCAATTCATCAACAAAACTTCCATCACCTAATTTTGTAATTATATTAGTTATAATAGTGATAATATCGGTTTTATTTTCAGTAAATAATCCAGATTTAATTACTGCTTTTAATAACTTAATAATATTTTCTTCTTGCTTATTATCCTTGTTTAAACGAGCTTTAAATCCATTTAAAATCGCATTAGCAATACTTGTAAAATTAAAGTTTAATCCGTTGTTTTGCAACGATGCATAAATTACTTCAAAAGTCAATTCACTTATATCAAGTTGACTATCAACTATATCGTATATCTTGATGATGTTTTCAGCGAGTTTATTTTTATCATTTACCCCTTTTAAATATGGTTGCAACACTTCCTTATTTAAAAGTGATATTACAAGTGATTTTAGTTTTTCTTTAACAGATGCTTTTGAAACAAATTCTTTGATTAAAGCTACTACTTTTTCTTTAATAGAATCTTTTAATCCAGTAATATTAAAAATTGCTTTAACTAACTGGTTATATGAATCAGGTGCTTTTAATGATGAAATATGATCAATAGCACTATCACCAAGTGATTTAATGATTTCTTTAGTTTTTGAATCTTTAAGTATAGTTTTAATCAAATCTCTTAAAGCACCCTTTGTAAATCCTAGGGTAGTTTCTACTGAATCAACCGAGATTTTTTCTGCTAATGCTTGTGTATTAGCATCTGTTCAATATTTATCTAATAATTTGTTAAAAATTTGTTTTAGTCAATTGTGCTGATTTTGCACAAATTCTGAATTTAACAATACTTTTACAAATGCATAATTATTTAAATCAATTGCTGATAATAATTTATTTGTAAATAAACTAATTAATTCATTTGTATTAGTTGTTTTATTAATTTCAGCTACTGGTATAGCAAGTATTTTATCAATAATCGAAACATTACTATCAAGGTTATTAATAGCCTTAAGTAATGGGTTTAATTGATTTAATTGTTCATCACTTAATTTTTGCGATGCATCTATAATCTGATTTGAAACTAATGCATTATTTATGATATCCTTAAAGATTAAAATGTTGTTAACAAGACTATTAAAGATATAGTTAGCAACCGTTGCTGTATATGCTGGATATTTTTTAACTGCATCTGAGTTATAAAGTTTTTTAACTAAATTATGTAAGTTTTCAATAACTTTGGTTTGCAACTGTGATGCTAATGAAGTTTTTAAAGTTGCTACTCTTTGATCAAAAACTGATTCAGAATCATCAAAGAATGTTTTTAAGTTATTTGCAACTAAGTCAATAATTCCTAATTCTTTTGCTCATGAATATGCTTCTTTGAGAAAAATATTTAAAAACTGATGAGTTTGTGGATCATTATAAATTTCAACAAAGTTAAATTTTATAACATTCGATAGAATGGTATTAATATTTGATACCAAGCTATCATCATTTAAAATTTCATCGATTCAAGTTGTTAAACTAGTTTTTAGTTGTTCTCCGTTAATAGATTTAACAACATGATTCAATAAATCTTTGATACTGTTTATTGATTTAAGATTTTGGATGTTATCTAAAATGTTATCAACAATTCCTTTAAATAAATTTTTAGTAGATTCTTTATTTAAAAATGAATAAATAATTTGATAACTTATTTGTTCTGATGCATATTTATTAACTTCTGCTAATGTTGCTTGTGGAAGTAAATTTAAAATTTTTGAACCTAAATGTTCATCTGTTTTAAAATGGTCATATACATTAACAAAGATTTGCTTTAAATCATTTTTATGACTTGAAATGAAATTATCTGGCAACCCTTTAATTAAGGTAATAACTTTTTGAGAAATCACATTTGAACTAAACTCGGATGCTATTTCATTTGCAAATAAATTAAGTATCTTTATAGGATTAGTATTTCTTGATTTTTGATATAAATCCAATGCTTTAAATAAATGTTCTACAACTTTTAAATTATCAAATTGTGATAATAAATAGTCTAATAAATCAGAAATAAGTTGGTTTTTATTAGTAGTATGTGCAAAGATTCATAAATTACCTATTTTTTCACTAATAATGTTTGCTAATAACTTCTTCAATGTAGCGTCGGTTTTATATTCATTAATAATGTTGGTAATCGATTCTTTGTTTGAACTTATAAAGTTAGTGTCTTTTAAAAATAGATTAATTATGTCTATTCAACTATTTGCATTAACAAACTCTTGAGAGTGATCTATGATAAATGCTGTAAAATTGGTAAATATAGAGTTAAACGCAGTGTTTTTGATTATCTTATCAAACAAAGTCTTTGATTCTGTCTTAGTAAGTCCTAAAACACTCTCTGGAAGCATTTTTTCAAGTGCTGCTGAAGCATATTGATCTTTAAATTTAGCAAAAACTTTATTAATCAACTCTTTTAATAATTCTTTATTTGTAGTAAATAAAGGGGTATTTAATAAAAGTTTATATAAATCAAGATCGCTAAAGTCAAATAATGATATTAATTGCGGTAGTTTTGATAATAATGAATTTACATCATCAGAAGTTGTAACAAGTTCAATAACTTGTTCAATTAAAGGATTTAATTTATTTAATGACTTAAGTACACTTAAAGCACTTGGATAAACAGAATTAAGAACAGGTAAAAACTTTTGATCAAGAGCGAAACCATTTGCATTTGCAACTTCATAAATTATCTTAGTGGTTGTTTTGGTTAAATCGTTATTATTAATTACATCTAAAAGAATCTCTTTAATTTCTTTGTTTATAACTTCTTTAACTTTTGGTTCTTTTAAAAGAATTGAAACAAGTTCTTTTGGTGATGATAGTTTATCAAGTAAATCAGGATTCTTTAAAACACTTTCTAAAAGCGCAACTACTAACTTCATTGTTTGTGGACGATTTATAACATTTAAAGTTAATTGCAGAATTTCATTTTTATCAACATATTTTGCTATTTGTGGTTTATCAAGCAAGTTGCTTAATAATGATGTTATACCATTTGAAAGCACACCTGATTCTTTTAATGAATTTAAAACGACAGCAGCGGTATTTAACACACCATTTGGATTATCTTTAATTCATTTTTGATTCAATAAATCCTTAATTTGAGTAATTGTGTTAGTAGTGTATTTATTTTTAATGATTGCAAAAATTGCATCCGGGATTTGAGCAAGAATTTTTATTGGTTCATTCGATGTTTTAACTGCCTTAAGTTTATCAATAAATGCATCAATAATCGGATTGATAAGTTGTTGTTTTTGGATATATGGGATGATATTTTGTGAAAAATCACTTATAAACTTGATATTATCTGAATTCTTAATATCTATCCCAAATGTAGTAAGCGATGTATACATTACATCATTGATGATTTGTGGTAATTCATTATTAGTTAAAATATTATTAAAAATTGCAATTAATTGTGGTTTAAGATTATCAATTGGTAAATGTTGTATTGCTTTAGCAATTAAATCATTTAGGCTTTGCGCTTTATTATATTCAGCAGTATTATTTAAAATCGCATCTAAGGTTGCTTTTAAAATATCAAGTATTTGTGGTTGACTAAATACTAAATTAATTAACTTATCAAGTGATTTAGTTGGGATATATTTTGCAACCGAACTATTAGCAAAAAGGTTAGATACAGATTTTGAAATCCCTTTTAATGTATTTAAATCTAAGGCATTACTGATAATTTGTTTTATAAATGCTTTATGATGCTGCAATAAATCAGAATTTAAAATCGTTTTAATAAAATCAAGTAATTTTGGTTCATTTTGCGATCCAATAAATTCTGTTGTAATTAAAGATCTTAATGCTACTGAAAATAAATCACCGATACGGTTGTATCCGTAATATGGAAAACTATTCAATGTATATGAGGTAAATTTATCAATTAGTTGTTGGTTATCATTAAGTTGTTTTAATAATTTAATTAAATCATTTATAACAACATTTACTTCATCAGATGTGATATTTGCTGTTAAATTATTTTCTTTTAAAAAGTTATAAAGAAATTCTGAAGCAACTGCCTGTAGTTTAGGACTAGTTAAAAACTCGAATAATAAGGCATTAAGATGACTAGAAATGCGAGTATTGATTTGTGGATCTTTTAGTATATTTGAAAACACATCAGATAAATTTGAAACATCTGTAAAGTTATCTGGATGTAAAGCATATGAATCCGCAAATGCTGAAACTAGTTCTTTAAGATGCTCAGAATTTAAAACAGAATCAAGTATTGATGAAATATCAGATTCTTTAACATTATATTTTTTAATTGGTGCTAAAATCGCATTCATTATAGCAGATTTTACATTTGGTCCGAATACCTTAATTGCATTATTTAAAATGGTTTTTAAAGCATCAGCAAACTCTGTTTTATACTCTTTAACCATATCACTTGAAGCAACAGCAGAAATTACTATAGCAAGGTTATCTATATTTAAAATAGAGTATTTAAATGCTGCAGAAACATTATCTAAGGTAAGTTGATTTTGTTCTTGATATTCTTGTAGTTGAGTTTGCAAGTTATATAAAATTCTTTGTAAAGTATTTGAACGAAGTAATGATTCAACTAATGAGTCCTTAGCAAATTTACCACTAGCAACTTTTTTATTAAACAACTTTGCTAACTTACGCTCTGGATCTAAAACATTATAAATAGAGTTATTAGTTAAAAAATCAAACGCTTCGCGAGTTAGATAAGAAAAAGTTTCAGTTAATTCTGCAATGCGATTTCCAAAATTATATATATCTCTTTTGTCATCAATTTCTTGTTCATAATTATTTTCTACATCTAAATATGAAGCAGTGTTTGGTCCAAAAAGTTGTGAATTAGGAATAATAGGTTGGATTTGGTATGTTGCACTATTGGCATCAAAATCCAAATATTCTTGTGAAAAATCATACCCTTTATAATCATTAATATTTAGTGATGGATTAGTGATTTTTAAATATATATCCATTGCCATTTTTTTGTATCCAAAAGTATTTGGATGGATATCGAAAAAGATAGTAGATAATTCGGAAGCATGTTTATTTCAATAATCATTATTAACAGGTTGGATAAAGTTAATTTTATTAATAATCGCAGTCTCTCGAATTCCTTTGTTTAAAACATTTACCAAGATATCAAGTGGTGAAAAATCTAAACTTCCACCTAATAACTTAGCTACATATTCTTTTATCACATTGGCAATTGATAACATCGGAGTAGGATAACCGATAAAGTTTATATTAGCATTTGGAGCGAATTGTTTTAAATTTGCTACGAATGTTGTAAGTCTTTTTTGTGTTTCTCTTAACGCATTATTAAATAACTTGTTTATTAAAACAACTGCATCAGAAATAATTGCTTGACCTTTTAAATAATTTTTTATTAAGTTAGTTACATCATCAGTTGCTAAGTTTTGGAATAATAGAAACAAGATATCATTAGCAGATAACGAAAAAGTAACCAAGTTTGCTTGTTGTAACTTGTCTTTTATTTGTTGAGCTTTTGCTTGTCAGTCATTTCCAAAAATACTTAATGTATCTTCATCCTTAACAAGTGAATCATCATAAGGGATTCCAAGTAACTTGATTCAATCAAGTAATCGAGAACCAGATACGGCAAAATTATTAAATGCTATAACACGGTGGTTTTGATTTAACAAACGAGCTAAGTATGCAGGATATGAAACACCCGAAATACTTCCATCACTTTCTAATTGACCAGGATATGATTGTGGCAAGGTTCCATCAAATCCTTCAGTAATCGAATCACCAATCGCTACATAACGAATATCTTCATTAGCAGGAATAAAATGTTCTGATTTTTTACGTTTTGCCTCATCAATATGGTCAAATTTTTGATCACCTAAAATATTTAAATTTGACAATGTGCTCTTAGGTGGTTGTACAGGTTGTTGTGGGAGTTGAGTATTAGGTATAAGAACTGGTTTTTGATAAAATTCCTTGCCTCCACGAGGTAATTCTTCAGAAGAACCTGGTGCCTTACATGCAACTGCAATAGTAGTAGCTGCTAATAAAAGGGTGGAACTTGTTATAAGAAACTTTCTTTTTTTCATACTTCCTTTCACTTCATTATATATTTTATATATAATGACTTTTTTATATAATACCACATTTATCCAAAAAAAGAATGATTATTGGTCGCTAAATACAAGCAAAAAGCACACATATAAAGATTGAAAAGAAAATTCAATCCTTGTATGTATGCTCTTAATATAACTAATTTGATAAATTTTGGTGCCCAAGACAGGACTTGAACCTGCACGGATTGCTCCACTAGATCCTTAGTCTAGCGTGTCTGCCAATTTCACCACTCGGGCTTTTTGTTTTTATATTTTAGCATATTTTTACAAAAAAGTTAAAAAAATTAAAACGCAAAGCATTTTAATTAAATTAATTCGTTCTTTACAAATACATCATGAATGGCATCAAATGCTTCTTGTTCATCTTCACCCATAACTTTAACAGTTACTTCTGCTCCACATTTAACACCTAAAGACATAATATTCATAATTGATTTTAAATTCGCTTCACGTCCACCTGATTGTAATTTAATATCAGATTTATATTTTGAAGCTACAGTTACAAGAATTGAAGTAGGACGTGCATGAAGTCCAATCGGATCAACTATTTTAGCTGTAAATTCTTTCATAATAGCCTTTCATTATTTTATTAAATATTGCTACAAATGATAGCATGAATAAAATTTTATACTTTTTTTACTGTTTTTCACTAAAATAAAGTAATATTTTGTTAAATATTTATCATATTTGTGGAATAAATCGCATATTTTATGTGATTTGAACTTTTTCACCTTGTATATAGACATAAAAGTAATATAGTTATGAAAATAAAGTGATTTATTTGTTTACGATAGAAACAAAAAAACCTTGCAAAAACAAGGTTTTTAATATTTTCCTGCTTGTCAATCTGCAACTTCTTGAGCAGTTCCGAGCACAAAATGATCATCGTTTATTTTAATTCATTCAGGTTGGTTATTTTCATCATATTTATGCATATTGATATCATAAACATATCCAACCAAACTTCCTTTGCTTCCTTCAATTGAAGGAACTGCATTAAGTAAGCTTTTGGTATATGGATGCAATGAATGATTCATAATTTCTTCGGTTTTTCCTACTTCTAACAATCTTCCTTTATTCATAACAGCAATTCGATCAGAGATATATTCTACCATACGTAAATCATGTGCTATGAATAAAATTGTAAGTTGATACTTTTCTTTTAATTCATTGAAAATATTAACCACCTGCGCTTGTATAGACACATCAAGTGCTGAGATAGGTTCATCTGCAACCAATAGCTGCGGACGCAGTACAACAGCACGAGAGATACCAATTCTTTGTTGTTGTCCACCTGAAAATTCTAATGGATATCTACGCAATACTGATTCATCTAAACCAACAGATCTTAATATATCACGAACTAATAAACGCTTACATTCTTTTTCAGTATGTTTACTTAATTTATCACGTTCTGCTCTAAGTTCATCAAATAGTTTAGTTATATGTGGTTGATTTAATTTAATCACTTGGTTATATAAATCTACAAAGAATGCTTGATATGAAATATCTTCATTGGTTGCTATTTTAATATCTAATTCTTTTTCATAATTTCCAAAAAATTGTGGGTGGTTTTGTTGTGAAAACTCTTTATATAATTTTACTTTTGCTTCTTGATCATAGTTATACAAGAAAATTTCTTTTGCATTTTTGGTATTAGTTAAACCTTCTGAAACAATTGCTTCAACATTAGCATGTGGATTTAACGAGTTGGCCGGATCTTGAAAAATCATTTGAACTTTGTTGGTTAAAAAGTTTTCAATTGCTTTATATTCAGCAAGTTTTTTACCTACTTTGAACCCACGAGTAAGTTTTCTCGGTAAGGTTTTATCAAGTAGTTTAATTTCACCAAAGCTATAAGGAACCAATCCCACTAAAGCACGACCGATGGTGCTTTTACCACTCCCTGATTCGCCAACAAGTCCTAAAACTTCACCTTTATAAATGTTTAAATTTAAATCACTGACTGCTCTAAATGCTTTAATTCCACTTCCATAAGTGATATCAACATTGCGCATAGTTACTAATTCACTTTCACCATGCTTTGGGCGTAGCATTTCTGCTACACCTTTAGTTTGAGTTCGTCAAACTTCTTTTTCACCAAATAAGAATCTTTTAACTTTATATAATGTTCTTTCGTTACTCATTTTCAGCTAAAAATTCCTTTCATAATCTTTGGATAAGTTCAGGTGGTTGGTATTTTGGAGCTTGTGGATCTAATAAAGCAGACTTAACACGGTGAGTCTCTGAAACATAATAAAAATCTGGTTCAATTTCAAAGTCACGCCCTAATGCATAATCATTTCTTACCGCAAAAGCATCACCTTTGATGTTATTTAAACTTGATGGTACACTTCCACGGATGGTTGATAAACGACTTCCTTTGTTAACATCGGGCATGCTAAGGATTAACCCCCATGTATATGGATGCTGTGGATAGTGTAAAATTTCATGTGCTGTTCCTTCTTCTATGATTTGTCCTGCATACATAATAGAAATGTAATCTGAAATCGATGCAACAACACCTAAATCATGGGTAATAAATACGATAGATAACTTTAATTTAGTTTGTAAATCTTTAATAATGTCTAAAACTAATGCTTGCACAGTTGGATCAAGGGCAGTGGTTGGTTCATCCATAACTAGAATTTTTGGTTCTAATGCAACTATTGCAGCAATAACTACCCGTTGAACCATACCACCAGACATTTCATGTGGATATAACTTCATAACTGCTTCAGGATCATTTATTTTAGTTAGTTTTAAAAACTCTACAGCACGATCATAAGCTTCTTTACGGGTTTTAACAACCTTATTTAACAGCATCCCTTCCATAATTTGTGTTCCTACTTTCATTGTAGGATTAAGTGTTGACATTGGGTTTTGGAATACAGCAGAAACTACACGACCACGATAATGTGAGCGCTCTCAATCGCGAAATGAGAATTTTTCAACATTATTGTTGTATAAAAGAATTTCTCCACCATCGATAACAGCATTATCACCAGTAAGTCCATATAGAAGTGATGTTATTACTGATTTTCCTGATCCTGATTCACCGATAATTGCATGAACTTTACCTTCATAAACTTGCAAGCTTGTTCCACGAAGCACAATATTTTTTTCTCCTGGACGAGCTGGGTTAGTAAAAGAAAGTTTAATATCTTTTATTTCTGCAGCAATTTTTAATTTACTTCCATCTTCAAAAGTTCGGTATTGTACATTTTTATAAAAATTATCTCAATTGAAATAAGAACGTTTGAAACGGGAAAATAAAGAAAATTTCTTTTGTTTTTTTGAAACTTGTTGTTCATAGGTTTTTGTATCAATGTTAGTTTGTTGATTTAAAGATTCTTGATTTTGGTTTTTTAAACTTAAATCATTAGTAGTTTTGTTAGTTTTTGTATCAAAACGTCTAAATCATCTACTATTTTGTTCTTTTCTCACAATAACCTCTATCTTTGACGTCTCAAGGCATCTTGGACGCTCGCTCCTATTAATTGCACACTAGTTGTAATTAAAATCAACATTGTCGATGGAACAAAAACATATCTTAAATAGGTAGGAAAGACCTTTTGACCTTCTGAAATAAGGTTACCTAAGGTTGGAACGTCATCAATTGCTAAACCAATGAAAGCTAATGATGTTTCTGAAAGCACTACCCCAGGAATTGTAAATACTAACTGAGTAATCAGTATTGGCAAGATAACAGGAACATAATTTTTAAGAATTTTTCATGCTGGTGTACCTAAAACTCTCGAAGCTGCAACTCACTCAAAGTGTTTTGCGCGCTTAACTTGAGCACGGATTTGATTAGCCATTCCTGTTCATGATGTAAATGATAAAGAAAAAACAATTACTCAGAAACTTGGACTAACAACAATTGTCATTAAAATCAAAATAATGATTGTCGGTACTACTGAAATAACCTTAATTATAAATGTCATCACACGATCAAAACGTTCATATTGACCCATTAAAATCCCAATGGTAAGTCCGATGATAACTTCGATAAATGTAACAACTAATGCTAATGCAATCGAGTATCGCAATCCGTGTCATAAACGTGCCCAAATGTCGCGTCCAATTGAATCGGTTCCAAAAATATGATAAATTCCTGTTTGCTCGTCTGTTTGGTTAAATGTTAAGAACCTTGCATCAACATTGGATAAGTTTGGATCTTGTGTAGTAAATGGGATAATAAATGATAAAAGAATAATCACGACTAATAAAACAAAACCAAATACACCTGCAAAACTCTTTGAATAACGATATACAAATTCTTTAAATACCTTCGTTTCTGCACCCATATGTGCATCAGCATGGAAATCAAAAGTTTTACCTACTATTTTTCATGCTTGATATTGAAACGGTTGCAATATCATACTTGGAGCAGCATCCTTAGTTAGTTCATTTGTTGGACCAAGTTGTTGACGTTGCTTTAATTTAGTTAAATACTTTTTAAAAGAAGACACTAATTTAGATTCTTTTTTATCATTGAATGCCAATTATGCCCCCTTTCTACGCACTCTTGGATCTATAACTTCATATAAGATATCACGAGTTGCATAAGATAAAATAGTAAGTAAAGTAAACATTATAATTAAGAATAAAATCACATTATAGTCTTTTGTTTGAATTGCTTGTAGTAATGTTGCACCAGAACCAGAAATAAAGAAGATTTGCTCAATGAAGATACTTCCGATAAATGAACCGAAAATAACAGCAGGGAAGAATGTCGCGATCGGGAAGAGTGAAGGTTTAAGTGCATGTTTTCATACAAAACGGTTTTTTGATAATCCTTTTAAATATGCAAATTTAGCATGCACTGAGTTTAACTCACGATTTAATTCGGTACGAATATATTTGATATATACAATGATACTTCCAAGAGAAAGCGCTAATCCAGGTAGGATATATGTTATGAAATTATGTTGAGCGAAGATATATGGTAAGTTAATTAAACGACCGATAAATACTAATATTAAAGCAAAAATAATCGAAGGAACCGATGAAAAAATACTTACTAACACAGTTGATACATTATCAACTATTCCGCCTGGGTTTTTACCAACTCATATTCCTACAGAAATTCCTATTACAACAGTTAATAATACTGAAAAAATTCCTACTAAAAATGATTTATAGAAGCGCTCTCAAATAAATGAATTTATTTCTTGTGCAGGAAATAATGATAATGATATACCAAAATCTCCGCGAAAGAGTCTTACTATATAGTGTCAGTATCTTATAATTAACGGCTGATCTAAACCGTATTTTGCTTCTATTGCTTTTTTTGCTGCATCATCTAAACCAGCTGTTAAAGTATTTGAACCAGGAACGGCATTAATTAAAAAGAATGTAATAGTAATAACAATTAATCCAATAATAAAGAATTCGGCAATAATCTTAAAAAATCTTCAAGAAGAAATTAATAAAGGTGAATTAATGTTAAATAATTTCTCAACAAATGTTGCATCTTTAGTTCTTTTGTTTGAAAAAACTATAAAGTTATCATCAACATAAGTAGTTTTGTTATTTTCTTTTGTTTTAGATCATTTCATCTATTTTGCCCTCCCTCTTGGTAATCCTGGTTTTGGTGGTCTAGTAAAATCATATGCATATTGCAGTGCAAATGTATAAAGACTATCTACACCACCTAATCTGGTTATTTCTCAGTTGGTATCAACTTCCATTAATGGTACAACAATCGATGCATCACGAATGACTTTTTCAAGTTCTCCGATGAAGATGTACACATATTCTTGGGTTCATTTTAATTTTGCCTCAGCATTTGTAAAGTTTCCGGTAAAGAATGCATTTATTCTATCAGTATAACTTTGCGAATCTTCTTGTGGACGAATGAAAGATAAATCAATAAATTTACGTCAAAAATCTATTTTTGTATCAATCTTTCCTAATGATCACTGAATATGTAAGCGATCTGCAGTAGGGCGTGTAGCATCTGCTAATTTATCAATTCCCTCAAACATTAATAACAGTTCATTAAGAATTTTTTTCTTACGTCCTGCTTTAATATTCGGATTTTGAATTAGCATATATTCAATTAAATTTTTAATTAAACGGTCACTAAATGTTTTTGATGTGTCTTTGTTTAATTTTTCAATTAATGGTTTAACTGCTTCTTCAAAAGCTGTTATATGATTCTTATCTCCTTTTTTAGCTTTTTCATATGCATCTTTTGCGCTTTGTGATGCATTAACTAAAGCTAAAAACGGAGTTTGTAATTTTGTTTCGATGTAGTTATCTACATCTAAATTGGTTGCTTGCACATATAATTGGCGAATGTAATCTGCATATGTGTAAGAACCTACTGGGTTTGTTTTAAAGGCAATACTTTTTTGGTTAAAACTATCTATTTCATCGGGTTTGAAGAATACTGCAACATAGTCTTGAGCACTATTTCCACCTAATCTATCATAGTTTTGATAGATAATGTCGTATTTTCCTTCTTCAATAAATGAAGCAAATGAGTTTTCAGGTAAACTCTTAATATCAATGTTTACAAAACCATCGAAAGTTCTACCTAATATTTCTTTTAAGTATGCACCTGCTTTCTTTTGTTCATCACTAGAGTTGTTTAAGAATTTTAATGTTACAGATTTTAATGCCTTGTGTCTTGCTTTAAAACGTTCAATATAAAATTGTGCTGTTTTTGGTGCATATGTTTGATCATAACGATGTGTTTTCTCAAAAGTATATCCTTTTGAAAGATGAGTTACAAAATCATAATTTTGTAATGGGAATTTTACTCCATCTTTTGCATCACTACTCATATCTGAAAAGTAGGTTTCGATATTTTTCCCATCATATGTTCGATATTGTCCATATGCTGTTCAGGTGTTTACTGGAAATGAAAAGTCTCATCCAACTACTTTAAGCAGGTTTTCACGGTTTACTGCATAGAAAATTGCGTTTCTAAGGTCTTCATCTTGTATATAACTTTGTGCGTTTGTTTCATTATCAAGGTTAAATCCAAAAGCAATTGTTCCATAACCTGTGTTTTTATTTAGATATTTTTTGTATTCAGGGTTAGCAAAATATTGTGTTATTTTTTCAGCCGGAATATAAGTTTGTGAAATATAACCATCTTCAAAGAATGTTGCATTAGTGTTTCTGTCAGTTGAAAAATAAATTTTTATTCGGTTTGAAATGGTGTTTTCTGCATCGAAATAATCTGGATTTTTTTCTAACAATAATGATCCCTGTGGACCTAAAATAACATTTTCAGGTTTCATCAAAAATGGCCCATTTGTTAAAAAGTGTTGTTTTTGTGATCCGAAGACATCGATTCCACCTGCAACTGTTTCAATATACTTACGATTTACAGGGAAAAGGTGGAAGAAAATAGTAAATAGCATATATGATAAACCTGGTGTCTTGTTCTCATCAAAAATCATTGTAAAAGTATTTAAATTATTTGCTAATGTCTCAATTGTAGGTTTAATTTTTCTTGCATCTTCATCAAATTTAAAATTTTGGTAAGGATTTGCATAAACATTTTTTACTAATGTGCGAACAAAAGTCTTAGTTTTATCTTTTGGATCTCTGAATGTAAAACTTTGTGATTCTTTTTCAATCTTGAAATTAGGATTTAAATCCATACTCTCATTAACTTGTTCGAGACTATAATCTAAATATAACTGACCTGTATAAAAACCAAAATCTAATGCAGCTTTTTTGATTGCTTCAACTTCTTTTGTATCAGCAGGTACATTATTTTTTGAAACTTGTGATTGTCACTCTTTTTCACTTGGATCTTGAATGTAACTACCATCAGCTAATTTAATATATTTTCTACGGCCTCATGGATTTTTATATGGTACACCAAATTTATCAACATAGTCTTTTTGAGCAGCAACAAATTTCTCGGCCCCGCGAATTGAGTATTTTAATACAGAATCTAGTTTTTGTGATCCGGTATTAATATCCAAAATATATTCTAAATAATCGCGTAAATCTTGTGCTGTTGAAACATCTCCGTTACTTCAGCGATTTAATCCGTTGTTTAGAAATCCAGTTACTGCCATATAGTTGTTGCTGTTTTTTGGGTTAGGGAATGCATAAATACTTGCATTTCGTTGTGGATCACCGATTGTCGCACGCCCTAAACCACCAGTAATACCAAAGTCATGTAATCCGTATCAACTACCACGAACTCTACCAAAACCATCACTTTCTTCTAATTTATTTTTAAATTTGAAGAAATCATCAAAGTTTGAACTTGGTTCAGTTTTTTTATCTTCTGTTGTTTTAACAGTTCCATCGGTATCTACCATAACCATATTTAACGGACTTGTTTTAGTAATAGATTTTAAATCACTGTTTGGTCCACTTTTAAGAAATGAGTCGACTAATGAAGGTAATATTTTATCAACTGATTTATATTTTATATAGTTTAAGTTATTAATTGGTTCAGTTGCTAAACCAAGATCATAATCAATTACTGAATTTTGACTATGAACTTCATTTAGACTCTTTGTATTTGTTGTGTTATTTCCACTGGTGCTACACGCTATTGCTAGCAAGGATGCTGATGAAAGTGCAGCGGTTGTGGTAAATAAATATCATAACCTTTTTTTCAAATTAGCTCCTATCCTGTTATGTTAAATTGGTAATCAATCTTTATTATTGCTTTACCTTTATCTTGTGTTTTTGAATCTTCATTATGTCTTATAGTTACTGATGCTTGTGTACCTGTTTTTCCGTTTTCTGCTAATTGAGTTACATCACCTAAGGTAAAATCGGAAACAACTTTATTATTTTCATCTACAAATTGAATGTAGTATTGATGCTTTGGTAATAATAAGGTATTACGGTATTTAGCCATAACTCCAAAATCAGATATTCATGAAGTATATCCTTCATCTTCTACTCTAACCTTAGAACTTGCATCACCTTGTTGTTTGAGATAAAAGACGTTGTTTGTTCCTTTAATATTAATTGGTAAGAATTTTTGCTCACCTGTTTCAACATCTGTAAAACGAAGTTGTTTTATCTTTTTAGCATCTTCGTTAGAAACATATCCGTATAATGCTAATGAATCAATACGTTTATTTCTAAAGATACCCGCTACAGTTCTCTCTCCGATACCAAAATTACGTAATTGTGAAATAAAGAAAGCTCTCGGACGTGATTTAATTGGTTGATTTTTAAAGTCCTTTAGACGGATGTCATCATCCATAATTTCTTTTCCATTATCATCATAAAGTTGCATTCCAATAGCGACTTTTTGATAGCGATCTTGGAAGTAACCGTTGCTTTTGGTTATAAGTTTTCCAAAATATGATGAGGATCTATCCTCGTTTCTTCCGTTTGAATCTGAAACATCAGATAATTTACCTTTATATACACCAATTACTTTTTCGTATGTATCTTGTAGTTGCTTGTCTTGCTCTTCAAATAATTTAGCAATTTCTTCATTAAGTTTCTTGTTAGCTTCTTGTAATTGATTTTTAGATGCTATATTAGTTGCTTTTTCAGATTCTAATTGCTTCTTTTGCTCATCCGTGATTTGAGTTTTCAATTCCTTATCAATTTGTGCATTTCGATTATCGAGTTTTTGTATTTCAATTTGGTTTTCTGATGCTAATGATTCTTTGATTTGACGATCTAATGAATTTTTAAAGTAAATATCCTTGGTTTGATTAAATAATTTATCAAATGCTTCTGCTCTAACTGCATCAAAACTTGCATTAATAATATTTGAATAACTATTTTTATGTTCATTTCAAATTTTTAACTTAGTTGCATCAATTACATAATCTTGTCCTGTATATGCTTCGTTTGCATTAGTTAAGTATGTAGGCAAGTTACCAAAATCAGCTGTGGCAGGGACATATGTAGTTTGCACATAATCACGAGTTAAAGTTTCTGGAATTGAATATATATAGTCAGTAAATTTATCATTTAACAAGTTTTCAACACGTGTAGAATTATATTCAAGAATATCAGAAGAAGGATATCCATTGTTAAATACAGTATAAACCGCTCTTCTTAGGTATCAAATGCGATCATTATCACGATAACCTTGTCCTAAGTAAGTAATGATATTACCTACAAATTGATATAAGTCTTGTGTATTAGTAAATTCTAGTATCTTAGCAGCAGAATCTTTACCTACAATGCCAGTTATATAATCAGAGAATATTTTTTGCAACTCTAGTGCATCATATGATGTACGTTCTTGTGTTGGTGTGATAAGTTCATTATCAACCATAAATTTTTTATCAAAGTAAAAGCTGTCTGTAAAAGTATTACTTAAAATATCGATTCCGTATTTAGATGAAAAAATTGCTTGATTTTCTTTTAACTGAGTTGCTGGATTAAAGTCTGTAACTGTTCAGAAATAATCTGAATTTCTAAATCTTAACATTAATTCATTTGCAAGTTCTTGATCGCTTGCTGCTGCAATTCTTGATTTATTTTCTGCTGATTCATCTGAAGTTGCTACTGTTGCTTTAAATGCATCAAAATCAAATTTAGTTTTTACGTAATCAACATCTCAATTAAATTTAATTACGGGAGCACCGTCTTTAACAGTTAATGGTTCTAATGATGCTTTAGAATAATCAATCGATGTAAATTCAATAAATTTTTCGAAATTATCAAATGCTGCTGTTGTTTCACTTTGATTTCCATTTTTAACTGTTGCTAAAAACTCTTTATTAAATGAGTTGTATAAATTATAGTTTTTTACAGTATTTTTATTAAAGTTGACAAATGCTATTTTTTTAACAAGAGCAGAAAAACTTCTAGGATTACGAATTATGCTTTGGAAGGTATCTTTTGAAACAACATTACCATCTGCATCGATCCCAGCTAAGAATGGAACAAATTTTTTGTCTTGATCAATGTTATATAAACCAAAACCACTAAACATTATTCCATAAGCCGGGTTCATTTGTGGACGACCACTAGCATTGTTATCACTGTTAAACTGTCTTGCATATGGTCATAAATCAGATTGCCCATTTTCATCTGGATTATAAAGGACTTTATCTGAAAAATGATTGTTTAGTATTAACGGGAATGTATATCCTTTTTGAATTTTTCCATCTTTAACAAAAGCAAAAACATTCAACAATTGAGCATAATATCCATCTTGAAATTGTGAACCTCTATTTTGGTTTTCCAAAATAAATCCTACATATGTATCAATTATTTCACTGAGGTTTGTGTATAAATCACCTTTATCTGTTAATGCTGTATATTCTAATGCGCGACGGGTTCCTGGTCGTTTTGTGTTATTTTGGTAAATTTGATCGATTCTGTTTGAATCTGCATCTAATTCAACTGCATCTGAACGGTATTTTAAAGAATCAACAAATCCGTTATCTGTAAAATTGGTTCCTTGAAGCAATGTTTTACGAATTGGACCAATTACACCACCAAAATCTGTATCACGGGTGTTTCAACCTGAATCTGCAAAACGGGTAATTAATAAACTCTCAATTGTACTCTTAATAATATTTGTTTGTTCACTTATATAATCAAGACTTTTTTCATCAAGTGGTTCATTTAACGGAACATTAATTGCTGGTTTTCCATCTTTATCAAAGACATTAATTTTGGTTGCTATAGTAGCGCCATTTGCATCTTTTTGTGTTTCAACTACTGAAATTGTTATTGAATTTGGGGAAGCAATTTTAATCACATCTTTAAGTGATTTTCCTAAACCATCTCTTATATTTTCAACAATATCAGAGATTGCTACTTCTTTAAAAACATAAACATCTTTTCCGTCTATTTGTTTTTTCTCAAAAGTTTTGCTTACACCCTCGATAAATGGATTTAATGTACCTGAATTTTCATCAAATGAATTAGCTATAAATAAATCACCTAATCTTGCTCCACGTAATTTTGCAGCTTCTTGCATTCCTTTAAAGTCTTGTAAAAATCTACGATCTTTTTCTTCCAAAACACTGAACACATCACTGTTTGGAATTGGGTTTCCTCAAATTTGCTTGTCTGTTTCACGAACAAATTTTCCGTTTTTATCTTTAAATAAGAAGCGAATGTATTGTCCTGTTGTATCAGTATCTTCAGTTTGTTGCCCTAACGCGTTAACACGAACAAAATCTAAATTAGTACGTGCATTTAAATAATTGCGCAATGATTTTGCTGAATAATAAGATGTCTCAGTTAAACCACCACGAGTAGAAATCCCTCCAACAACAACGGCATTACTGTCTTGATTAAGTGCTTGTGATTGGTCAAGTGTATAATGGTGTCCATATTCATGGGTTGCAACATATTTTAAGAAGTCAGTTGATATCCCTTCGTAATTATCTATTGTAGCAGAAAGCAATAATGGCAATCCTATACGATCGCTATCACGTAATCCATAATAGTCACCTTCGACTAATTTATAATCATAAAATCCTTGATCGTTAATTGTTCTTTGGATATGTGGTCCATTTAGTTTTTTTGCTAATTGTGGAAACTTTTTAAGAACTTTATCAACTAAACCGGTATATACTTCGTTATAAATTTGATATTTACGAGTCGATAATCCTCTAAGAGGTCTACCATTTTTATCAACGATGCTAATATCTTCTGGGCCTGATTTAATTGAAATTGGATTAATTGAACCTTTGTACCCTACTGCATCTTTAAATTGTTCGAATAATTTATTTTCGGCATCACTCATATGCATCGCATCAAAAGTGATAATTAGTGGAATATTTGTATTAGTGTTTTCTAATGTAATTTCAAGACGTTTATTTTTAACATCAATTGATTTAACTTTAAATTCACGTAAACGATTTTTGCTTTCCTGGGGAACTTTGCTTCAGTCACGCAATGAATCAATCGAATTCATCGCTTCGACTTTTGATGCATATGCAGATAAATTAGCATTTTCATCAGCATAAATTCAAAGTGTTTGTCCTTCATATGCTTTAACATCAAAAAAATCTAAAAAATGTTTTAATTTTGGATCTAAAATAGCCTTAAATGTTTTGTAATTTAATTCAAAATATGGATCGATTTCGTTTTCTGCTGCTGCATAGACAAATTTTGCATCTTTACCATCTGCATCCTTATAAGAAAATTCGATACTTAATATTCGATTATCACTATTATTCGGTTTAGATGATGTTACTTTTGTAACTTTTGCATCAACTAATGAATCATAAGTTATTTTCGGGGCATCTGAATGCCCTGAACTATCAGATGTTGGTAAATTAACATCCTTGGTTTCTAATGTAAATGTATATGCTGTGAGATCTTTTGGTAAAATCAATGTATCTTCTAAACGTGTAGTTTTTGGAATAAAGATTTTAAAGGTTTCTCCTAATAATCTGTTTGGATTATAAAGCGATAAAAATGGTAGATTATTTGCTGAACGAGAATTTTTTATCGCAGAAGCAAGTGGAATGGTTGCTAAAAAGTTATCAACAGTAACTTTATCTTGTTGATCTTTAAATGTTGCATATGTAAGTGAATCGGTTCGGTTTCCCGCTCCACCTATTACTGAGTAAACTGGCATCGAACCAAAGAATGCATCAGGGAAGAATTTGATTTCGCTTACTTCTTTATGTAAAGTAGAATGCGATCCTAATGTAATCGCATTTCCGTTTTGTTCTACTCCTGGTACCAATCTAAAACTATCCAAGGTTAATAAATCTGGTCCTCATGCAACATTATTAATAAATCACTTGCTAAAGTCGATAAATTTATCTGGCTTTACTGCTAAAACATATTCATCATAAAATGTAAATGAACCATATTTAACTGCTAAGATAAAACTTTCATTGTATCTTTTATAGTACTCATTAAAAAAGTCTTCAAATGAATAAAGTTTGCTTTTGTTATCATTGAATCCAAATGATTTATAGTCAGGTGAAATAAATCCAACTGCATTTTCTTTTGACGGATCAGCGATAAAGATTTCAGGTGTTAATTCATGATTTTCATTATATAACTTAGAAAAATCGTTTTTCAGTTCTTCTTTACTTACAGGCAGCGATGAACCTCGCACCTCATCTGAGTTATTTGCATATCCATACATTGCTGCTACAGTTATAGCAGATGTAAATGTTATTATGCTGGCTGAAAGTAAAACTTTTGCTTTTAAACTAAGTTTTAGTTTTTTCATACTTCCTTTCTTTTTATAAGTTGGTTTGAATAAATATTCTATATAATTTTACCATAATTTTTCATATTTATATATTTATTGTGTTTTTAAAGGGTGCTATATATCATATGTTTTGAGCATTTTTAACATTTTTTAATAATTTTTTAAAATAATTTTGTTTTTAAGTAATTATTTACATTATTTTCTTGTAATTTGTTTTTATCAGCATAAAATTTGTAATATCATAAAATGTAAATTTTTGCTGATAAACTGTAATATAAAAAAAACACACAAAAGTGTGTTATGGATGCTAATTAACTTGATATTTCTTTTTCATAACTGCGGTAAATTTCTGAAACACTTTCCCCAACTAATGATGCATTAATTACTTTACCTAAAAATTCACCAAGTGAAACAATTTGCAATTTCAAGAACTTGTCTAACATTTCATAATTATCTATACTGTCTGTTACAATTACTTTAGAAACATCAGGATGATTTTCAAAAACTTCAAAACCCTTGGTAAAAATTCCGTGTGTTGCAGCAACTATAACTTTTTTAGCACCATTTGCTTTTAAAGTTTCAACTGCTTTTAAAATAGTTCCACCAGTATCGATGATATCATCAATTATTACAACATTTTTATCTTTTACACTACCTAAAATCCCCATTACTTCTGTTTGATTTACACCAGTGCGGCGCTTATCAATGATACATATTTGCACACTTTCTGCGATTAATTCAGCTAATCTACGCGCGCGCACAGTTCCACCATGATCGGGAGAAACAACTGTAAATTTTTCACCTGTTGCTTTTAATGCCTTTGCGATTGGATATTGTCCCCTTAAATCATCAACTGGTTTATCAAAGAAACCTTGAATTGAAGGATTGTGTAAATCCACACAAATTACTCTAGAAACACCTGCTGTTTGCAACAAATCAGCAACTAATTTGGCTGTAATAGGTTGTCTTCCACGAGCCTTGCGATCTTGACGGGCATATCCATAGTAACTTAAGCATACATTAATTGTTTTAGCACTAGCACGTTTCAACGAATCAATAAACATCAAAAGTTCCATAATATTATCATTTACAGGTCTTGATGTGCTTGCGATTATATAAACATCCTTATTTCTTACAGTTGGAGTCGAAACCAACATAACTTCACCATCAGCATATACAGTTCGTTCTACATTAGAAAGTGGTATATTAATAATTTCTGAAACTTTTTGAGCAAGTTTAAGCGAATTATGCATACCAAACAAAACAATATTATTATCCATTTTTCCTTTCATTATAATTTTACCTTATTTATATTTTAAACTAAAAGATAATTAAATATTGTGTTTTGTGTATTATATGGTGTAAACATTACCAGATAATTAGAAAAATTATGAAATTTATAATAACTTGATATATCAAAGCAAAAAATTTAATAATGTGATAGATAAGTATATATAAAATAAAAATGTATAATAATAAATATAAGGAATATAATGACAGACAAAAAGAAAAGTAATATTATGAAAAATGTGCTTATTGGTTCATGATTTATCTTAGGTGCTGCTGGTGTTTCAGCTGCTATAGCAATACCGACACATAATTTAAAATATGTACAATCGTTTCCTGATGATGTAAGCAAATTACGTCAAACATATAAGCAGTTTTTAGATACTAAAATCAGTATAATTAATAGTAATCCAAAAGATACTGATTGAGCATTAAGTTTTGACACAAGAGTAAAAGTTTTTTATGATGATAAAAACCTTACTAATGATCAAAAAATAGCTAAACTTGATGCTTTATTAAAAGAACTAAACGATGGATTTATTGAAAGAAGTAAGAAGAAAAGTTTGGATTACATTGATAAAATCGGTAAATTACAACTACACGAAAATGCTTCTAACACTTTAAAAAGTTTTCAAAAAAGCATTGTAAATTTTTATAGAAACGAAATTCATAAAGCAACTTCTTTAAAATTAATTAATAATGCATATTTCGAATCATCATCAATGCAACAAATCCTAAAAAACCTTGATATCCTTGAAAAGAACAACAAAATTTCATCTGAAAAACTTAATGAATTGATATCAAATTGACAAAAAAATAAAGGTAATTTCGATAAAGTTGAAGTATTAAGAAAAGATATCTTAAATCTTGCTAAAGGAAGTTAAAATCTACTTTATAGTAGATTTTTTATGCTAATGGAGTAAATATGAGACATAGATGGTGAATAAAAAAATTTTTATTTTTAACATCAACTGCATTTATTGCAACTGCTATTTCATGCAGTCAACAAAATGATGATGTATCAACTGTTAAAAGATTAAAAGGGTGAGGAAATGATGAATTTGTCGCTGAAAACCAAAAAAGTTTGAATAACTTAAGCTACCAAGATGAATATCAAAATGCAAAATTTCAAGCTCCATTTATCGCTAAAGCAAAATCGAATGTAATGTATCAGTTAACTGTATATTCGTTTGCTGATGGAAATGATGATGGAATTGGTGATTTTATTGGTTTAACTAATAATTTGGATTACTTCGTGAATCTAGGAATAGACACTTTATATCTATCACCAATTCATCCGTCTTCATCATATCATGGATATGATGTTATCGATTATACTGCTGTTGCTCCTGAACTTGGTGGAATGCAAGCTTTTGATAATTTTATAACTAAGGCACACAAAAAAGGAATTAAAGTTGTTTTAGATATGGTTTTAAATCATACATCTTATGAACATCCTTGGTTTCAAAAAGCTTTAGTTGGAGATAAAAAATATCAAAAATATTATTATTTTTATGACAACAAACCAATAAACGATAAAGATTATGGTGAAGATAAAGATGTAAGAAAAATCTTTAAAAATATTAATTATCATCAAAACCCAAAACCTGATACAAATCTAAGATATGCAGCAAAATTCTGAAAAGGGATGCCTGATCTAAATTTAACTAATCCGGATGTTTTAAAAGAAATAGAATACATTCATAAATTCTGAATCAAAAAAGGTGTCGATGGTTTTCGCTATGATGCTTTTTACCATTATTTTGGAAGTGAAAATTCACATAAACCAACCGATAGTGATGGATCAAAAACATCACAATTATTCTTTGATTGACGTGATGCATCTGATAAAGAAATTAAGCAAGCTATAGAAAATAATGTTGCTCGTTCTGATAAAGAAGTATTAATGTTCGGGGAATGATGAAAAAGTGTTTATGATGCATCAAAATATTTAATGTATGGAAGGTCGAATTATAAAGCTCTTGGTAGTGTCTTAGATGGAAAACATTATAAATATCAAATACATCCGTTTATTAATTCTGATGAGGAAAAAAACTTAATCAATTATCTTAACAGCGATGAAGGTATGAGTTATTGATTACCGTTTTTAGATAACCATGATATCGATCGTTGAATAGCAAATTATAAAAAAAATGTAACAAAATCACCGTTAGGAACACCACATAAACTTAACGATAAAGAAAGAGCAGGTTATTTAGCGGCATTATTTTCTTTGCTTTCTCGTGGTGGAACACCTATTTTATATGACGGAAATGAAATATTAATGCAAGGTGGAGATAAAAGTAAAGGTGATGATAAAATTCGTGAAGCATATTGATGAAAAGATTTGCACAAAAGAGTTTATTTTAAGGATGAAAGATCAGGAAGTGATATTATTCAAACACAGGATTCAAAAGGCGAAGGATATGTTGAATCATTAGTTTCTGATAAAAACGGTGCATATGTATTAGTTTCAAAATTAATCCATTTACGCGAGCAATATCCATCACTTAAAGATCAAGATATAAAATATATTAAGAAACCATCAGACATTATCGAAAATGCATCAAATTATCCTAATAATTTAACCTTAAGAGATAACCAAGATGGAAGTTATTTATTAGTTGTATATAGTGACAATTTAGGTAGTTTTGAGATTAACCTAAAAGATGGATATAAATTTGATAAGGATTTAATCAATCAAAGTTTTCAAATGAGTGAAAAATCATTGAAAAGCAATTCACACATAAAAGTCGGAGTGTTTTTGATTAAAAAACAATAAAATTTCTGTTTATAATATAAATAACCTTGAAATATATTATTATTACACGAGATAAAAATACACTTTTGTTGCTTATATATGAGCTAAAAAGTGTATTTTTCTTTATTATTAACTTTATTAAAAATCAATAATAACTCTTCAACAAAACCAATTTATTTACAAAAAAATAAAATTGTTTTGTCATAATCTATCTATAAATAAGCAAATTATGGAACAACTATCTTGACATATCAAGTTATCAAAGGAATTAATATCATATTTTCACAATTATTATGTGTTTTTTGTATTGCTATATTATAATTTAATCAGGATTATGAAGAAAAATATACATTTTTCAAAACCACCATTTAAAACTCGTTTTAGGTGGTTTTGAGTAGGTAAATTACCTCTTGAACGCAAATATACTCCAAAAATCCTAGAATATTTATTTTTACTCTTTGCAAACATTGTCGTACTTATTATAGAAATTATTTTTATCCAAATTATTATCAATCTCAGTAAATCTCCTAATGTTTTTAATGTTGAACTTTTCAAAACCTTGCAAAATTATTGAGTACGTATAATGCTTGCTGTATTAGTAATAAATTATTTAGCGATTGCTTTAATAACTATTCATGTAATTTATATAATGTCAAAAACAGAATTTAATCACTGGATAGGTTATGTTGCTTGTATAAGTGGTTTGTTATTACTCTCACCAATTTGTATTATTTTTTCTTTTATTGCATATCAAAAAAATGAAATTGCATTTGAATAATCCTGTAATTACTTAACAATAGATAAGGAATATTGAAATATGAAAATAAAAAAAGCATTAGTTTATACAGGTGGATTATTATCGCTTGGAGCAGCAGGAGTTGCTGTTTCTTGTGGGACAAGTGGTTCATCACAACAAGACACCGGAAAAGGTTCTAAGAAAATTTACATTGCTGTGGATGGAGCACAAAAGAACTTTTACAATGAAGTTAAAAAACTTTTTGATGCTTCTGATTCACATACAAAAGATGGATTTACTCTTGAATTTATTCAAAAAGGTGTTTTTGATGCATTAAATCTTGGTACACAAGGATTAAACGACCCGACAGTTCCTGATATTTTCTATTTACCTCAAGACCGTGTTACAGAATTTGCACAAAATAATTATTTAGCTGACTTAGATACTTTCTTCGGAGACAAAGTAAATGATACACCAAAAGTATTAGATGATTTAAATAAAGTTGTATCACTTCCTGATGACCAAAAAGCAGATATTGTTAAATTTGGAACTATCAACGGTACACAAGATCAGAAACCTACACATAAATTTTTAGCGGTTCGTCATAACAAAGAAGGTTTAATTCTAGCTTCAAATAAAAATGAAGCGGATACAAGAGTTGAACTTTCAAATAAAGATACTGACACATTGAAAGAATTAGTTGAAAAAGGTAAATTAGTCTTAAGATTACAAGACTTTTGATATGGTAACGGTATTTTATATGGTGGGATCAAAAAAGCATGAGATTCATACACAGAAGCGCAACAACGTGAATTAGGTGGAGATTCATTATCTCAATCATTCTTCCAAAAGAACTTATACAAAAATAATGAAGGACAAGTTTCTTCATGATTTGTAAAAGGTGATAAATGACATGGATTACTTAAAGATGGATTAAAAGAAGTTGCTAATGTTTTATATCCAATTATTCATGCAGCTTACGGAATGACACCAGAGGCATACAAAGAAACCGTTTGAGCTAAAAACGGATTAAGTCAAGGTGACTTGCAAGCAATGTACGGAAGCGATATGGGTGTTGTTAACCAAACTATTTTTAGTGCAATGAAAGATAAAAAACTTGACTATGCATTAATTGGGACATGAGATGTTCAAAACTCAAGAGATGCAGCAAATGCACTATCATTCTTCAATGTAGTTCCTGTTGATGATGGAGCTCCATACATTCAGGCAGCCGGTGGTTGAGGTTATGGTATTTCTTCAAGAAACAACGGATCATCACCTGAAAGAAAGAAAGCACTTGAAGAAGTTTTAAAAGCAGCATTTAATTTCGATTCATACTATCAATACTTTAAACAAGATTCTAAAATACCTTATTCAGAAGCTCTATTCTCTAGAATGTCAGATAGAATCAAATCAGATAATACATCAGAAGAAACTAAGATACAAAATTTTGCAAAAAATTTAGGTTATGCTGATTTCAACGAACTTAACAGTAAACTAGCAACCGTTTTAAGTGAGCTTAATGAATTAAAAGGAAGCTACGGAAAATGAGGTTTATGAGAATCAAAGGCTGATGAAAACAATCCTATCGCAGATGCTAACCAAGTTTCAAAAGATAAGATGAAAATTACATTCAATGGTTCAACCGAAACAAAAGCAAAAGTTGATGAACTAAATAATTCTTTGGTAAATGCATTGCCACTCAGAAATACACTTGCTGGATTAATGGGATTCACAACTAAATGAAGCGATGAATTAGTTGGTAGCACACCTGCACAACCATGACAGCTTGGTGCAGACAAGATGAAAGCAGGAGCATTTGCTACCTTAACAAACAAGGATAAGTTTGGAAATCTAGGTTTTGTTGATATGGTTCAAGATAAACCAGATGAAAATGGTAACAACGGAACATTCCACTTAAGAAAAATTGAACAATTTATTTTTGGTGTCAATGGAGATGACAATGGTCAAAAAGCCGCTTTAATTGCAAAGATTCAACAAGCGATAAAAGACAATAAACTCCAAGAATTTGAAGATCAAGTATTTGCTCGTGCAAAATTCTTCTCTAATACTGCTGCTCCTGCAACTGTTTCTGATGAACAAATCCGTAAAATTGTAAAACTTTATTTAGCTGGATTTGAAAATTTTGCTAAGATTTCAACTTTTGCTGATGATTTTATGTCATCTATGATGCAAAAGAAAGATGGAACATTATCTGATGTTACCATTGCTACCACTAAAAATAACATTGATGAATACAATAAATCAATTTCTGTAAACTTTGTGTTTAATGTTCTAACATCAAGCAAAAAACTTCAAGAACAAGGATTAGGTATTCTACAAGTACAACCAACCAGATTTGATAACTCTAATCCAAACCTAAAAACTGTTTGATCAAATTGAAACGATAAAACTTTTGGTTCAGCAGAATGATACAGATCATTAGGTGATAAACTTCAAACACAAGATAAGTTTTTAAGTGCAATGGAAGATAAATTATCAGCTGATTATACTGAAACACTTAATGCAATAAATTCTGGTAACTTACCAGTTAGAGTAGTATTCAAATAATAAGTAAGCTAAATGTACAGTTATACTAAATATAAAATAAATATCGAAAAAAAACAGTTTTATATTTTATTAACACTATTAGCACTGCTTACAGCAGTGCTTCTTATATGGGTATTAATTCCATTCGGATATGGAATTAATACTGAATCGGTGCCTATTGAAATAAGAAGTGATGCAGATAAATTGAGCGAATTTGCAAAAAATCAAGCCATCGCAACATTAGTTGCTTATATTGCAAATACCTTAGTTTTAGTTTTCTTTTTGATTTATTTACTACTTTTAAGAAGCAAATTGAAAGCAGGATATATCTTTTTTACATGTTGGATTATTGTTTTTATTTTACTTACAGGTCTACCTTTTTTTAGGGGAACATCTTATATGAGTAACTTTCAAATAATAACAGGTGCATTTATATCTATTTTCTCTTTTTCAACTGTTATTGCTTTATTTACATTCAGTATGCAATATCATATTCAAAGAAAACTTCATTATTATGAATGGGTTAAAATACACAAAGGAAAGGCAAGGTAATTTATGGAAAAATTAAAGCTGTACAACTGATACGGTGAATCATTCGATTCAATATTACCTCAGAGTGCCGGCAATCTTAAATCCTATAAAAAACAGATTAAAAATGTCTTCTTAAGAACACAAGATCGTATTAATAACCAACAAAAAATAGACAAAGATTTGTTCTTACGAGCAAGGACAAAACTACAAGACAACCTAAAACGCGAATTAAATTCGCACAAAGTTGCTTACAAAAACAAGATAATAGTTCTTAAAGATTCTATTAAGAAATTATCCTTTTGTACCTCTTCGATTTCTTTGATAAATTTTGAACTTAAAAAAATTAATGCACAACTAAAAGACATTAAATCATATGCAAAAGATTTTGTTTATTCATTAACAAAATCTGCTGATGATTTAGAAATTAAAGTTGAAAGTATTAAAAAACTACAGACTTCAACTCGTCTTTCAGAAGTGCAAACATTTAAAAAATACACTATCTTTTCTATTCTTAAACTTTATCTAAAACATGTTAAAGATACAGAATTTGATATCGAAAAAATACATAATTTATTGCTACCTAACGAACTTGCATATATCCAAAAATTAGGAGATTCAGCAAAAATATTCTTTAAAAACTTCTACGAAAGTCTAGAAAAACAAAGATTAAGTTTATTTGCTCGTCGTCAAGAATTAAAACGTCAATATGAATCTACATATGCTTTACAAAAAGAGTTATACACAAAGGAAAAAGAAAATATCATTCTTGAAAACAGACAAAAAATCTTACAAATCGAATATGAATACACAAGTAAGCTGCAAGAACGAAAAAGTCAAGCTAAACAACAAAAGCTGCTTTCGTTAGAAAAAATAAAGCAACAACAAGAAAAAATTTTATCAGTTGAAGTTGCTAATAAAGCGGTTGTTAAAGAAATTGTCGATAAATCAAATTTAGAAGTTATAAAAATTAAGCAATGATATAAATCTATTAAACCGTTTTTTAAAGAACGGGCAATATTGCAAAATTATAAAGACTTATATTCATTACTTTCAAAAAACCTTAATAACTTACCAAAAATTGATTTTAGCATTAAAAACCTAGATTTAAAAGGTTTAAAAGCTAAAAATAACAAAATTCTTAATATTCTTAACGCTTATCAAGCAACCAATGATTATCCTTTTATTAATATCGCTTTAAAAGAATATTTAAATTTTATTAATGTTCTAAGAGTACAAAATGAATTTTCAATATTATTAAAATCCGAATATAAAAATCTTCTTGCAAATGCAAAAGTTAAATATACATATGAAGGTGAGTTTCACAAGGTAGAATCAAAAGCATTAAGAGAAAAGTTTATTGATTATCGACTTACTCGCATTAAATATTGCGAAGAACGGATTAAATCAAAGGTTTCTTTATATAATCTTAAACACTTATCAAATCAAAGTCAAAACGGTTCTGAATCTACGAATCTAATGGCTGTAATTGATAATCTTATCCAAAAACTAAATAATAAAGATGTCAATCCAAATATTAATAAACAAGAAAAACCTATAACTGAATATCAAGCAGAGAAACAAGTTTTTGCTTCATCCAAAAAACTTTATAAGAAAACTTATAAAGAAAATATAGCAGCTTTAAAAGCAAAAATCAAGACAAAAGAAATTACTAAGGTAGCTTTCAAAAATAAGAAAATCGAATACAAAATCGACTATAAAGAGGCTGTTACAGAAGCAAAATTAAAATCAAAAGTTTTATCTAACAAAGAAATTTTGAAAACTTCATTTTGACGTGAATTTGCTGAAATGCGAGTTAATTCAAAAATTTATGATAGCAAAATTAATGAAGCACAAAAATCAATACCAATTGAAACAATGAAAAATTTCAGATGACTTGCTTTAGTGCTTGGATTTATTTTCCCTGGTCTTTCTGAATTATTGTTCTTTAAACAATACATAAAAGGAATTTTACTTAGTTTAGGAAGCATCTTTTTATGAGCACTAATTGTTCCATTTTCATTTGGTGCTTACTGAGATAAAATGGGTGGAATTCCTGGTTTTAGCGACTTAGGAGCAGGCAAATTTAACCATGCAGAAGGTATTTTAACAGATGCTCGGATATACTTATTTGGTGGTGTTATAAGTGTTATTTTGATGGTAATAGTCATAATATACTTTGCTACATCATCGCTTAGTAGTTATCGGGTAGCAAAAAACTTAGAATATGGTTCTCGTCCAAGTAAATGATCACATACCAAAAGATGAATTTCGACAGGTGGATATCCCTGAGTGATCTCTATTTTAGGTTGAGTATTAATGCTTTTTGTGGTAGCTACACCTATTATTACATCAGTACTTGTTTCATTTACTAACTATGGTTTTGAGCACTATGCTCCGGCACAAACTGTCAACTGAGTAGGGCTTAAAAACTGAGGATATTGATGAGTATTTCGTAACACTGGTATCTTTAGTGGTTTAGGACGTGTATTTTATTGAACAGCAATATGAACAGTATTTTCAACCTTTATCCCTATTTCACTTGGTATTATAATCGCAATTTTAACAAATAACCAACGCATTAAGTTTAAAAAAATATTTAGACTTATTTATATTTTACCATGAGCTATTCCAGCATTCGTTACTTTATCATTTCTTAGATCATCATTTCAAGGTGGTGAAGTTGGATACATTAACAAAATAATGTTATCAATCGGACTACTAAAGGAGCCACGTAACTGATTAGGTGAAATCGGGACTGCTCGTGTATTGGTAATTGTGGTGCAAACATGAATTGCTTATGCATTTATCTTTATGCTTGTAACTGGTAATTTACAATCTATACCAAAAGATATTTATGAAGCAGGTGCTGTTGATGGAGCAAAAGGAAGACAACTATTCTGACATCTTACCTTACCATCGCTTCTTATTTCAATTGCACCGATGCTAATTGGTCAATTTGTTGGAGCATTTAATAATTTCACTACAATTTCTATTTTCACTGGTGGTGGGCCAAACTTTGCTAAAGCATCTGCATTCAATGAAGCATCAACTGATATTATTATTTCATTTGTCTTCAAAATCGCACAAGGAGCAACCAACATCCCAGGTGACCAAGCATTTGCTGCTGCCTTAACAACCTTTGCTGCTCTTATTTCAATTGCTATTGGTGCAAGAGGGTTTATTAAAACTATGTCAAGGAGAGATTAATGTTCGAAAAATGAAAACGCAAAAGATTTTATCAACATACCTTTGATAAAGTAAAAGTTCCGTATAAAAAATTAACTCCTAGACGAATTAATTTTAACGAAACTGACACCAAACCTTTAACACCACTTGAAATATTCTGATTATTCTTTAACTACTTATTCTTAATCTTTTGAGCAATAATTATTCTCTTTCCAATAGTTTCATTAATTATTTCAGCATTCAATGTAAATAATGAGCGTGTAGTTGCTGTTGTTCCATTTAAATTTGGTTGAGACAACTTCTCTTACTTATTTACCAGTCCTCGTAGCGACTTTTTGATTTGGTATAAAAATACCATCATAATTGCTGTTTTAACTATGGTGATATCAACTGTCGCTGTGGCATTAAATGGTTATGCATATTCCAGATTTAAATTCGCTGGATCAAAAAATTCATTAATGATAATTATGATGTTACAACTGATTCCAGCAACAACTGCTATTATTTCGCTTTTCTTATTGGTTCGTTTGGGTAATAGCATTGGGATACCATCAATATTTATGTTAGTTATTATTTATTCTGGTGGAGCTATTTCAGCGAATACCTTTATGCTTAAGTCCTATTTAGATACCGTATCAAGCGAACTTGATGATTCAGGTAAAATCGATGGATGTAGCAACTGAGGATTATTCTTTAAAATTTTAGTCCCTGTTATTCGTCCTGCGCTTATTATGGTGGCTTTATGATCATTTTTAACACCATTTACTGATGTTATCTTACCTAAATTCGTACTTGCTGATTCAAAAGAAAAAACCTTAGCTGTTGGACTAGACCAATTCTTATCAGCTGAACCAAAACATGTTAATGCAGGAGCATATGCAGCTGGTTCGATTCTTGCCTCTATCCCTGCATTTGCATTATTTATGTACTTACAAAAATACATTGTCGGTGGTCTTTCAGATGGAGCCGTGAAAGGATAATATGTTTTTTAAAAAGAAAAAAGACACAAATAATTCTGTTGTAACAGAAGATAAATTAGATGATACAAGTGGTTTTGAAACCATCGATATTGACGCACTTGTTTCTGAAGTAGGTGAAATTTATGAATCAAGCAATGGTGCTGATATCAAATTAGTTAATATTTCAAAAAAATATGAAGGAAACGAAAAATATACACTTGAAAATATTAACTTAGATATTAAAGCTGGAACATTCTGCATCTTTTTAGGACCTTCAGGATGTGGAAAAACAACTTTATTAAGGATGATTGCTGGATTAAATTCAATTACTAAAGGTGATTTATTATTTAATAACAAAAGATATAACAACCTTTTACCTAATGAACGTAATATCGCAATGGTGTTTCAATCTTATGCTTTATACCCACATATGAATGTTTACAACAACATTTCATTCGGATTAAAAATCGCCCGCGAACGTAAAGATGTTATCGATCGTCGTGTTAAAGATGTTGCAAAAATTTTACGTATTGATGACTACCTTTACCGTAAGCCCCGTGATTTATCAGGAGGACAACGCCAACGTGTAGCTATTGGTCGTGCAATTGCTCGTAAACCACTTGTATTCTTGATGGATGAACCTCTTTCTAACTTGGATGCTAAATTACGCGAAAGTATGCGTCGCGAAATAGTTAACATTCATCGTATGTTAAATACCACAAGTATTTATGTTACTCATGACCAACTCGAAGCGATGACAATGGGTGATCAAATTGTTGTTTTTAACGATGGAAAAATCCAACAAAATGGAAAAGGTAAAGATTTATACTTTAGACCCGCTAATATTTTTGTTGCTAAATTTATTGGATCACCTACAATGAATACTTTTGATGCTGTATATAAAGATGATTTATTGGTATCAAAAGATCAAAAAATTCAAATTAAACTTGATACAGAAACAGCTGCATTATTAAAAGAAAACCAAAAGGTAGTTGCTGGTTTTCGTAGTGAGGACCTAAAAATAAGTTATTCCAATGCTGAAAACCGAGTGTTAGGTAAAATTGCAAATATTGAATTAATCGGTAAAGATCAATTAGTCACAGTGCGGATTAATGAAGATATTGAATTTATTGTTAATGCTTCTAACTCTGAAGAATTTGAATTATATTCACATGTATATGTTGAATTTATCGTATCTCGCATCCACTTATTTGATAGTCAAAGCGAAGAAAGAATTAACTAATGCATATGTATTTTGATACTAAAAACAACTATTTAGAACGTAAAATTTATTTAGCAATTATCTCTGTGTTTTTAGCAATTGTAATAATTTTGCAAGCAACCTTATACACTCGCTTTTATGCACAAATTCAACTTGAATATAACTACATTTTAAACAGCGATACAGCAGCCGGATTTACCCCTGCACAAGTTTATGCTAACTCACCTTCATATCAGTTAAAAGAAGTCTTTTGAAGTTTAAATTCAATCAGTATTTTTCTTTCATTGGTTGCTTTATTAACCTTGATTTATATGCAAGTTATGTTATATAAAAATAAATCAAATTCCGATAAAACATTTATTTACTTATTTGCTTTGATACCTGCTATCTTTATAGCTTTATTCTTTATAAATGCTTTACAACCAGATCAAACATTTAAAAATAATTACACACTTATTATAACTGATAATGCAAAATCATATACACCAATTCAAACAGGAGATTTACCTAGAATCAATTATACAACATCATGAATTGCGATGATTTTAGCATTTATATGTATTGTTTTAATAATAGTTGCTAAGAAAAGATACGGATTTGTTAAAAAAGATAAAATTTTAGCAACCAAAGCTCATGATACACAAAAGTTAAAAGTTGAAATTAATGCTTTATTAAACAATTCAAAATAATATTTACCAAGGGTTTCCTTGGTTTTTCTTAACCTGTCAAGTTTATACAAAAATTATTAATCCATTATGATATCATTTATTCCTATGAAATCTTTTAGTAAAACTTTTTACAAGTTATATTATTCATATTTGCTTAAAAAACAACCTTTTAAAACTGCTGCATCATGAGATAACAATCGCGTCGATTATGAATATCATACAGACTATAAAAATCTGTTTTTAACTGCTCCAAAGGCAAAGAAGTTAGAAAATTACAAAAATACCAACATAATTTATCAAGTTTTAATATATAACTTTGCTGATGGAAATAATGATGGAATCGGGGATTTTATCGGTTTAAAAGATAAAATTGAATATATTAGCAACCTCGGAGTCGATCAAATCTGATTAAGCCCAATCCATCCTGCGTCAAGTTATCACGGCTATTCTGTTATTGATTATTGCAATGTTGATTCACGATTGGGTGGCATGAATGCTTTTATTGATTTTTTAAACATAGCACATGAACACGGAATCAAAGTTTATTTAGATATGGTATTCAATCATACTTCTTATGAACATCCTTGATTTCAAGCAGCACTTGCTAATGATGGATACAGTGACTTTTATCGTCTTGATATAAATTTATATGATTCAGATGTTAAAGTTGATAACCTGGAAATAAAAAGCAAATATCCCTTTACCACAGATATAAATGCAACTAATCGAACCTACTTAGCACGTTTTTCTTATGGGATGCCTGATTTGAATTTAGATAATTATAAAGTTATTGAACAACTGATTCATATTCAAAAATTTTGAACAGCTGTTGGTGTAGATGGATTTCGTTACGATGCTTTTGCAGAATATTATTCAAGTGAAATTGAAACTAAAAACAATTTTAATGAAGCAAAAATTTTTCACCTTCTAAGGGATGCATCAAAACAAATTACTGATGCAGAAAACAGAGAAGAAGTGTTTATGATGGGTGAGTGAGTTAATTCAGATGCTGTCAAAGGGTTAATGTATTTAAAGGATGCAGATGGTAACATCGGGTTAGATACAATCTATGATGGTGGAAAATTTTTCAGACACAATCCAGATGTTAGAATTGAATATAATCAACTAAAAAATATGTTAATTGAATATCAAAATACATCGCAAAAAGCTAAATGAATCCCGTTTTTAGATAACCATGATGTGCGTAGATGACTTGAAGTATATCGCAGTCAAATCAGTAAGAAAAAATGATATAAATTTAACGATAATCTTACAACATCAGAAAAAGAAGCACTAAATATTGCATTATTTGTGCTTTTAGCGTTACCTGCCACACCTATTATTTATGCAGCAGATGAACTTTATTATTATTCAACTAGATATTATGGTGATCCTACCTTAAGAGAACCAATGAAATGGGAAAATAATACTTATAACTGCTTTATTTATGATCCGAAAGTAAAAGAAAGTTTTGGAGATCATATAATGTTTACATCAGCACTTAATTTAGAAAGCGCTGATGTGCAAAGCAAACAAGGACAAGCATACAAACTAATTCAGTTTATGGCAAAACTAAGAAAAGATTATTCATTTTTATCACTAACAGATGCTGATACGATAGCAAATCCTTATGAGTTTGTTGATACAATTGATTATAACAGTGTTATAATCCGAAAAGACTTAGGACAACAAAAAGAATACTTATTATTTGCTTTTTGTAACTATAAACATAAAAAACTTGATTTATTAAAAATTTCTCGTAATTATCACTTTGAACAAATTTTGCTATATAAAGCAAAAAACGAATCATGAAGAATCTGAATCGAACAAGGTGGATATGTTATTTTCAAGTTAATTAGAAAATAATTTTATTTTGTTAAAATATATTTATGAAAAAGAATAGTCCAGTTAAGTATCAAAAAGACACAAATGAAAAAACAAACCTTAATCAAACCAAGACTAATAATTTGATTAAGTATTTAATTGATTTAATTTCGACTAAAAAAATTCCTATAAATATGATTATGCCTTCTGAACATCAACTTATGAATCGATTTAATTGTTCACGTTCTGTTGTGGTATCTGCTTATCAGAAACTTTTTTCTATTGGTGCAATTTACTCTATTTCAAAACGTGGCCACTTTGTAGCAGAAAATTTTCATAACCTAATTAAACCTATAAGTTATTTGATCGGGGTTGATAGAATTCTTGGCAGTGAAACTAAGGAAACCTTGCCGAATTGATTTAAAGAAAAAAATATTATTTTTACCGAAGGACATCGTTCTTTTAAAATGAACTATCAAAAGGCAGGTGAGATTATTGCTGAAGGTGATATATATGTTTCTACTAAAAACATTGATGAATTCGAACCTATTGATACTAGAACACCAATTATCAACATTCTAATTGATCGACATAGTCTAAAAAATATTGTTTATGAATTAAAATATGAAAAAGTAAATAAATTTGGTGTTGATAACATGGTTGTTATTGCTTTTTGAGGTTATGACAGCGATAGCATTTGTATAGCAGGGAAATATTATATAAAACCCGAACATTTTAAATTCTATCATCAAGAATTTTCATTATATGTATAATTTTTAAAATAAAATTTATTTTTTATCTTGCTCTTAGTAATAAAAGAAATTTGATTTATTGAAAAAAAGTTAAAAACTAGCACATTTTTTATGCTGTTTTTAATTTTTTTATTATATTTTAGGTGCATAAAATTATCTCTTTGATATGTCAAGAAAATTATTAATTTATACCTAAAAAAGACAAAATAAATTTATAATATTGCATATGAATATTAAGAATAAAAACAAAAGGTTTTATGCAGATTTTGATGAAAAATATGCATATAAAAAACCTGATTTAGGAATTAAATTTTTAGACTTTCATATTCAACTAAAGCTCTGACAGCCACTTGCTCAAAGAGTCGAAGTGATGCTCTATGATAGTAATTTAAAATTTGTTCAAAAATTTGATTCATTAAAAATAGATACAGTTTGAAAAACACAAATACCATTACATTTTGAAGGATATTTTTATCAATATAAAATTTGACATTCAGATGGTAGCATTACAAATGCTTTAGACCCATATGCTATTTCATTGGCTGCATTTGATTGAGAAGGTAAAGAAGATAAAGTAGGTTATGGAGCATTGGTTAATATAAATTCAAAAAAAGCAGGTTCTGTTCCTAAAAAATTCGCTACCGAACTTAATAATAGCACCGATGCATTAATTTATGAGTTACATGTTCGTGACTTTACTAGTTTAAAAAGTCAAAAAGAGTTTAAAAGTAAACTAGGGACATTTAATGCTCTATTAGAAGCAGATTTATTCTCATATGTCAAAAAACTCGGTATCACACACGTGCAGTTTCTACCTATTCATAGCACATATGCATTAAATGAAAATAACCAAAACATCCTTAAAAAAGGACAAGGAAGTGGATGAACTACTAATTACAACTGAGGATATGATCCTCATAATTATTTTGCAATAAATGCTCAATACAGCAGTAATCCTAAAGATCCATATGCAAAAATCGCTGAATTTCGTAATTTAGTTTCAAATGCACATAAAAAAGGAGTTGGAGTTATTTTAGATGTTGTCTATAATCATATGATGACTAACAACATCTATGATAATGTTTTACCTGGTTATTATTATCGAGATAATGCTAAGGTTAAACCTGTTACATATCCACCCCTTGCTGATGAAAGATATATGGTAAAACGAATTATTTTAGATTCGCTAAAATATTTTGTCGAAGAATTCGGAGTTGATGGTTTTCGTTTCGACCTTTCTTGCTTTATGCATGCTGAAACATTTAATGAAATTGCTAAGGAACTGCGTAAAATAAATCCAAAACTTATCTTACACGGTGAAGCCTGAAGATGTGGTGATTTAAAACATGACATCAGCTACATCAAAGGAGTAACCGGAAATGACATTGCTTTTGGATACTTTAACGATTCGGTTCGTAATGCTATCAAAGGTGATGAACACTCAGAATATGCACCTGGCTTAATTTCAAAATTTGATATCGAACTATTTCGTCAATATGTAACAAGCATTGTAGGTGGCATTAAGGATTACAATTTTGGAAATATATATTATTCAAAAGATCCGTATGCTCTTTTTGCCAATGATATTTCAGTAAATTTAGCTTATGCAGCATGTCACGATGGTATGACTTTATGAGATAAAATTAACACTACAACTAATGATTTATCGTTAATTCAACGTATTGAAATGTATCGACAAGCTTTAATGATGACAATATTTACTCAAGGAAAACAACTTGTTTTAGCCGGAACAGAACTTCTTCAAAGTAAACCCTGTGATATATCAGGAAGCGAAAGTGATCGCTGTGTGGTATCAACCTATGATGATTTTAAGTATTATCCAGATAAGTCTGCATACCAGTCAAATTCATATAAAACAACTGACTACACCAATGGAATTAAATGAAAAAATTTAAAGAATCCAAAAGTTGAAAAATATGTTTTTGAGTTCTTTAAAAAATTAAATAAATACCGTAATAAAACTTCATTTTTTAGACTCCATAGCAATAGATTAATCAACCAATGTCTTAAATTTATTGATGTTGATACCTTAAAAAAAATCATAATTTTTAAAATAACTTATCAAAAACAAGTTATTCAGGTAATTCATAACTTCTCTGATGAAGAATATACCTATGACAAAGACTTAAAAGTTTTATTCAACTCAAAAATTGAGTATAAAAATGGTATTTTATCACCGCACTCAACAGTATTATTAGAGGTAAGAAATGATAAAACTGCAAGATAAAATTATTTACCAAATTTTCCCTAGATCGTTTTATGATGCGAATAACGATGGAGATGGGGATTTACAAGGGATTATCACAAAACTTCCATATCTACATAAATTAGGAATAAATGCTATTTGATTATGTCCAACATATGACACTAACTTCGTCGATGCTGGTTACGATGTGCTTGATTATAAATCAGTATGAAAACAATTTGGTACCTTAGAAGACTTTAGATTAATGTCATCAAAAGCTGCAGAATATGGAATTGATATTATTATGGATATTGTGCTAAATCATGTCTCAAATGAACACCAGTGATTTAAAAAAGCCTGTGAATCGGTTGAAAACAGTGAACATAACTACTTTATTTGAAGAGAAAAACTTACCGATGAAGAAGCAAAAGCACAAAGTATTTTTGGTGGTTCTGCATGAGAATATGTTCCAAGTGTTCAAAAATACTACTTTCACTTATTTTCAAAAGAACAAGTTGATTTAAACTGAGCACATCCAAATACCATTGATGCAATGTCTGATGTTATAGATTTTTGATACAATTTAGGTGTTCGTGGTTTTCGACTTGATGCTATTAAACATGTAGCAAAAACCTTTGATAATGTTGCTGCTAACCCTTATTTTGCTTGATGTGATGGAGCAGTTGAATATCTTAAAAAATTCAATGAACAAGCATTTAAAAACAAACCAGATGCATACACATTAGGGGAAGCTTCAGGAATAACAGCAGATGAATTATTAGAATATGCAAAAGGTGATAATCAAGTTTCACAAAACTACTTCAATTTTGCTTGATGATGAATTGGATGGGGTAGAAAAACAGGTAGAAATGGATATGATGCTAATTGAGACTATAAAGAGTTTGTTTATCAGCAACAACCTTTTCAACACAATCACAACATTACCACGCAAATGTTTACCAACTTTCTATCTAACCACGATACATCACGTAGCATTTCTAGATGGGGAGATGAAGGTATTTTTCATAGCGAAGCAGCCAAATCTTATGCTCTAATGCTTTTTGCTTTAAAAGGTATTCCTTGCATTTATTATGGTGAAGAAATTGGTTTATTAAATACCCATTTTGATAACAGATCTCAATTCCGTGATTGCGATATTGAAAATGGATTCGCTGATTTAGTAGATAAAAATAAAATTTATAGCGAATCAGAGTTTATCAAATATCTAAATATCAATTCACGCGATGCAGGAAGATCGCTAATGCAATGAAACAAGCAAACTAATGCCGGATTTAATGCAGGTTCAAAACCTTGAATCAATTTTGGTAGAAACAGTGAACATATCAATGTTGAAACTGCATTAGCAGATGCAAATAGTATTTTTTACTTTTATCAAAACCTTATTTCAATGCGTAAAACAACATATAGAGATGTTTTTGTATTAGGTTCTTCACATCTTGAAATTACTTACAGCGGACTTATTAAAATCGTTCGCGAATATCAAGACACAAAATTAATTGCATATTTAAATGTTACAAACAAAGAAATTTTTGAACAAATCAATACAGGACAACAAATTTTATCAACATATGCTGATAATAAACCAATAACAAACACATTTCGTCCTTACGAATCTGTATTAATCAAAGTTAATTAAGGAAAACATGGATTTTTTAAAATACGATTTAGAGAAAAAACGGATTAGTCAAATTAAATTCAACCGTTCAGTAACTGCAAAAACTGAAAGCATCTTTGCATTAGGTAACGGATATATGGGAATACGGAGCGCAGACGAAGAAAGAGCATCATATAACAAAGAAGACTTTTTTGTTAACGGGATGTTTAATAAAGATACCAAAGACGATTCGCCTGAGTTAGTAAATTTAGCAGATTTAATGACTACTCCTATTATCATTAACGGTATAACTTTTGATGTTAAAAACCGTGACGAGTATAATAAAACACTTTACATTCGAGAAGGTTTTTTAAAACGTAAGATCTTATTAGAACGTGATCACGGAAAATACTGTTTTATTTTTGAACGTTTTGTTTCTAGAAATGATCCGAATGTTTATGCACAAAAAATTAAGATTAAAGTTTTAGAAACAACTGATAATAAAGATATAGAAATTATTATCAAACCTGCTATTAATGCACAAGTCACCAACTCTGGAACTCAACATTTTGGGGAAGGTGCAAAAACCCGAATCACTACTGAATCACTGCAAATGGAGCAGTGTACTACACTTTCTAAGCGTTGAGCAGTTCATAACCTTATCACCAAACTTTATTTAAATGGTGAGTTTATTAGGGGTGGAAATGACGACTATGTTATCGAAATGAAGCGTCGCTATGTAGGTTTTAAAATCAAATTAAATGCTAAAGCAGGCGATGTAATTGAACTAGAAAAATTAATGTCGGTTCATACATCAGTTGATAGCAAAAATTCATTATTACCGAAAAAAGTTGTTCGTGAAAATGCAAATACAAAACATCAGCAACTACTTAATAAATCATATGAAGAACTTAAAAATGAATCAATTGAAAAAATGCATTCTCAAGTTTGAAAAGAGTTCTTTGTCAAAATCGAAGGCGATGAAGAAAGCAAATACGATTCACTCGCTCTTGATTTTGCAATCTTTCATCTAAACGGGTTTGTACCTAGACATTCAACAAACTTAAATGTGGGTGCTAAAGGACTTTCAGGTGAAGGTTATCAAGGACATACATATTGAGATACCGAGTTCTTTATTAATCCAATTTATTTATTCAATCGAGCTAAAGTTGCTCGAAACTTACTAACATATAGATATAAAGGCATTGAAGGGGCTCGTGCAAAAGCAAGAGAAATCAAAGAAAGACCTCAAGAAAGTAATTTAAAAGGGGCACAGTTCCCTTGAGAAATGGCATGACCAACTGATGGCGAGGTATGTCCATATTGAGGTCAAGCTGATGTGATGACCGGTAAACAAATTCCCATCGCTTCACGTCGTCAAGAAATTCATGTTTCAGCTGATGTTGCTTTTGCAGTAAATCAATATTATAAAATTACTGGTGATGAAAAATTCATGGAACAAATGGGATATGAAATGATTATCGATACAGCTATTTTCTATGCATCACGTGCTGAAAAACAAAGTGATGGAAGTTATCATATTCTAGATGTAATGGGTCCAAATGAATATAAAGGAAATATTGATAATAGTGCTTATATCAATATGTTAGCCAAGTTCAATATTGATTTAGCTTTAAAATATATAAATTTATTAAAAAAGAAAAAACCTTATTGATGAGCTATTATTAAATCAAAAATTCCTTACCCAATTAATGTAACAAAACTTAAAGAAGTTTCAGAAAAACTCAAGCAACAAAAACCAAATGAGAATTTAGTTATCGCTGAAAATGACCAGTTTTTACAACTACATCGTGGTAATGTTCTACCATTTCAGATGTTAGGTGATGCAGGCAAAAAACTATTTAACACCCAAGAAGGAAATGCGTTACTTTCTTGTCAACTTGTTAAACAAGCCGATGTTATTTTGCTGTTAAACATCCTACCACATTTATATTCTAAAGAAATAAGAAAAGCGAATTTTGATTTTTATGAACCTGTTACAACACACGATTCATCGCTGTCTCCTGTTACATATACCATCGAAGCAGTAAGATTGAAAATGATTGAAAAAGCCTACCAGTTATTTAAATATGGAATCAATGTGGACTTAGGTCCTGCAATGCATACATCCGATGCAGGAATTCATGCTGGTTCATTAGCTGCAATTTATCATATGATTGTTTTTGGTTTTGGAGGTTTAAATTGACATAATGATGCATTACATCTAGAACCACTGCTTCCAAAAAATTGAAGTAAACTTACATATCGATTTAAATACCAAAATGCTGCATTTGAAGTTGTTTTAAATCAACAAAACTTTAGCATTAGAACTATTTTAGATACTAAATTTAACGGTTATATCTGAATCAATGGACAAAAAAGAAATATAAATAAAAATCCACAAACTTTTGAGGTTATCCATGATTAAAGGAATAATTTTTGATCTAGATGGGGTGATTACTGATACAGCAATTTTACACTATCAATCTTGAGCAAAAGTTGTTAAACAATTTGATATCGATTATACTTTTGCAGATAATGAACTTTTGCGTGGCTTACCACGCATTGAAACCTTAAAAGCTATTTTAAAACTTAAAAAACCAAGTTTGCAGCTAAATAATTCAAAATTACTAGAAGTAAGTGAACAAAAAAATTTGTTCTATAAAGAACTTTTGCAAACACAAATTAATGAAAAATCCATTTTACCAGGGATAACAAAATTTTTATCCGATGCAAAAAATAAAAATTTAAAACTTGCTATTGCATCAAGTAGTTATAATGCCCCTACTATCTTGGAAAAATTAGGTATTATCAACCTTTTTGATTACATTGTTTATCCGGGAGATATCAAGAACGGTAAACCTGCGCCAGATATCTTTATTAAGGCTGCAGCAGGTTTATCCTTAGATGTAAGTGAATGCTTCGGAATCGAAGATGCAGTTGCTGGAATTCAAGGGATTAAAGATGCAAAGATGAAAGCTGTTGCAATCACAGCAAATGCAGAAGAATTTAAAAATGCAGATATTGTTTTAACATCTACATCGCAATTAAATTTAGATACTATTTTAGCAAAATTCAACTAACAGACATATGTCTGTTTTTATTTGCTTATAGGCAAATAAATTATTTTCTTTTCTTATACTTTTGTTTTTCACCTAAAATATGACATCTGCGACAGCGTGCTTCATATTCGCTATCACCTAATACATTTAACTCGTTGTTCACATCCTTACGAAATGAAAAGGCTGCATCAGATTTACATTGTAAACATACCGCTTTTAACTTACATATATCATCTGCGATCGCAAGTAAACCAGGCATAACTCCGAACGGACGCCTTAAAAAATCCATATCCAATCCACTTACAATTACTCTAACTCCACTTAATACTAATTTATCGATAACTTCAAAAATTCCATCATCTAAAAAATTAGTTTCATCGATTGCAACAGCTCGATATTCAGGATTTCAGTGATCAATAATATCTTTTGATTGCTTAATAACAATTGCTTTAGTTTTTGCTCCTGTGCGACTTACAATTTTATTTTTATCAAATCTAGTATCAAAATGTGGTTTAAATACCATTGTTTTTACTTCTGCTATTTCTAGAATTTTAAGTCTTTTAAGTAATTCTTCAGTTTTACCTGAAAACATTGGTCCAGTAATTACTTCTAAGGTTCCTTCTGGTCTTTTTAAGTTCATTCTTCCTTTCAAGTGTGTTATATCATTATAAAACTTTTATAAAATTCCTAAATATCTTTTATCAAATTTTGATAAAATTTTCAAGAAAGGAAAAAAGATGAAACATAAAAAGAAAATTTGAGCATTTTCTGCTGCTACTTTATCGTTAGTTCCAGTTGCTGTTGCTGTTTCTTGTGGTTCAGGTGAAAAAGCAAAAGCAAACGAATCTAGCAAAAAAAATGATTTGATAAATGCAATTTTAACAGAAACTAAAAAAACTTATAACTTTCCAGAAGGTAAAGAAACTGGTGCTAAAACTGCAATGCAAAATAAGTTAATGGATGTAGCTGATGATGTTGTTGCAGATACATTAGCATTCTACCAAGAAACTATGCAGTTTGATAAAAATGCTCCAGACTATACAGCAAAATATGCTGCAGCAGATGCAAAATATCCAAAAAGTAATGCTACTTTATTAGAGCAATTACAAAACGTTGCTAAGGGAAAAGGAACTGCAAAAAGTTCAGAACCACAAAATTAATAGAAGTAGCGATGAAAATATTAATTCAGTAGATTATCTAAATTTAGATGATTTAGATAATTTTTAATTATGAAACTTTTTCAAATACTTTTTTATCTATCAGTAAGATAAAAAAGTAAAATGAATAATTTTTATAATTAATTTTAATCAACTTTTTAATTAATTGCTAGTTTTGCATTTGTTTTTTTGCTATACTTAAAAACCACAGGAGGAAAAATGGTAATAGGAATTAGTGGGATGATAAGTAGTGGAAAAAGCACATTATCCAAAAAATTAAATGAACATTATAAAACATCTGTTATCTTAGATGAATTTGATAAAGATGATATAGTTTTCAATACCTTTTTAAAATGATTGTATGAAAAGAAACCTAACTTAACAATGGCTTTACAGACTTATGTTGTGGAAAATCATACAACTAAACTACAAGAGTTATTTACAGAATTTGCTGCAAAACATAACGATTTAAAAAATAATCACTTAGTCTTAGATCGCTTTAGCATTGAACATTATATTTTTGCACATGTAAATTTGAAAGTTAAAGGAAGAAATTATTTAAAAGGTTATGATGCTTTATTTGAACATATGATTACAGATGAAGAAATTCCTGATTTAGCAATTTATTTAGATATGAGTTATGAAACCTTTGAAAAGCGATTATTTGAACGAGGTCGTGAAGTTGAAATAAATAATTACGAGCTGAACAAAGACTACTTTAAAAACCTTTATAGGGTTTATAAGGACTTATTTATCAAGCAAGCTGATAAATATCATCTAAATTATGTTATTGTTGATACCAACAACCTTACAGAAGCAGAAGTTTTATCAAAAGCAATTGAAATCATTGATAATTTTGATTTATCAAAAGCAAAAGAGCGAGTATGAAAATAGCAATTAGTGGAATGATTGGATGTGGTAAATCAACACTCAGCAAACAACTTGCTAATCATTATCAAAATTCAATGTTATTAGAAGAACTAGATTCCAATGATGATGTTTTTAATACTTTTTTAGAATGAATTTATAAAAAATATCCTAATATCGACATTGCATTTCAATCATACATCATTGAATCTATTTCAGAAAGATTTAAGAATGCTGAATCAGAGTTTTTAAAAAATCATAATCATAAACGACACCACATCTTCTTAGATCGCTTTAATGTTGAACATCATATTTTTGCAACCGTTACACTTGAGCAAAAACCATCAAAGTATCTAAATGCATTTAATGCTTTGTTCGATTATATTATAGATTTAAAAGATAACCCTGATTTAGCAATTTTTTTAGATGCTGATTTTGATGTAATTAAAAATCGCATCCTAAAAAGAGGTAGAGATGTTGAAATTAAAAACTTTGATTTGAATATAGATTATTTTAAAAGATTACATCAGCTTTATCGTCCTTTGTTTGAACAATTGGTGCAAAAATATAATATTCCTTATAGAATAATTAATACAAATGATTTAGATGACCATCAGGTGTTTGAAGAAGCAATAAAGATTATAGATAAATTTGTTGATGAAAAATAGATATTATTTGATATCTATTTTTGTCTATTTAAAAATTGATATTTTTAAATATAATTATAAAAAGAAAGGATAGAAATGGACAAAAAAGTACCTAGTTTGAGGTTTAATGGATTTGAAGATGAGTGAGAACGGGAAGCTTTTGGACAAATTTTATTTCGCATAGACGAGAGAGGTTTTGCTTATCTACCACTTTTAACCGCATCAATTAATTACGGGATGATACTAAAAGATTCCAAAAAGAAAGTTAAATCACTTGAGCGTTTTAAAAGGGTTCTACCAAACGACTTTGTTTTGCATCTTTCGTCTTTTAATAGTGGTTTAGCCTTTTCTAAATTTGAAGGACTTACATCGCCCATTTACAATGTTCTAAGATTTAGAAATCTAGATAAACATCATCCAAATTTTTGAATGTATGTCTTCAAAAGTAGTGAGTTCATAAATTCTCTTGTTCCTTTAACTTACGGATTAAGACAAGGAAAAAATATTAATTTAAATGAGTTAGAAAAGAATTTGTTAAAAACTACATCAAAGCATGAACAACAAAAAATCTCTCATCTTTTCAATTCCTTAGACTCCTACCTTTCACTTCATAAGCGAAAATATGACTTTTTAAAGAACATTAAGTCAACTTTACTATCTAAAATATTTCCTGATCAAAACTCAAAATTTCCTAATATTCGTTTCTCTGGATTTACTCACGCTTGAGAACAGGATCAAATTAAAGAACTTTTTGATATAACACGT